>JAHBVV010000039.1 GCA_019637335.1 Candidatus Hydrogenedentota bacterium
GACACTTTGTCCTCACTGAAACACCGGCCGTTTCATTCAAGACGGTGTTGGGAAAGATGGAAAAGTTATCGGATTTTTTGGTCGAAACGGCCCCCCCAGGCCGGACACGTGGGTTCACGGACGAGAATATCACGATCAAATTTCACTAAATCTGTGCGCGAGCAAATCTACGCCACGACTTCGCGAATGACATGCCCGTGCACATCCGTCAGCCGGAAATCCCGGCCCGCGTAGCGGTACGTGAACTTCTCGTGGTTGAAGCCCAACAGGTGCAGGATCGTGGCGTGCAGGTCGTGCACTTCCAAAGGGTTTTCCTGCGCCTTGAATCCAAAGTCGTCGGTGCTGCCATACGCCGTGCCGCCCTTTACGCCGCCGCCGGCCATCCACATGGTGAACCCGTAGGGGTTGTGATCCCGGCCCTTCAACGGCTTCCCGTCCCCGCCCAGCTCCACCGTGGGCGTGCGCCCGAATTCGCCGCCCCAGATAATCAAGGTGTCGTCCAGCATGCCCCGCTGCTTCAGATCCGCCATCAGCGCCGCGATCGGCTGGTCGATCTGCCGCGCCAGCGTGGCGTGGTTCTGGATGTCCCCGTGGTCGTCCCAGGGCTGGCCAGCGCCGTGCCACAGCTGCACAAAGCGCACACCCCGCTCCAGCAACCGCCGCGCGATCAGTGTCTGCCGCGCGTGCACGCCGTCGCCATACATCTCCCGGATATACGCGGGTTCCTGGTCGATGTCGAAGGCGTCCGCCGCTTCCATCTGCATCCGGTACGCCAGCTCGAAGGACTGGATCTGCGCCTCCAGCTTCGCGTCGCGATCCCGCCGCGCCGCGTGCTCGGCGTTCAGCGCGTAAAGCAGATCAAGCTGCTGACGCTGTTCATCCCGGCCCGTCGCGCCGTTGCGGATGTTCTCGATCAGCTTGTCGAGCTCGGTGTGCTGCGAATCGATGAAGGTGCCCTGGAAGGTGCCGGGCAGGAAGCCCGATCGCCAGTTCTCCGCCTCCTTGATGGGGTAGCCGCCGGGGCACATCACCACGAAGCCCGGCAGGTTCTGGTTTTCCGCGCCCAGCCCGTAGGTCACCCAGGATCCCACGCTGGGGCGGCTCATCACCGCGTCCCCGCTGTTCATCAGCATGAGCGACGGCTCGTGGTTCGGCACCTTCGCCGTCAGCGATCGGATCACCGCGATGTCGTCGATGTGCGCCGCCGTCTTCTCGAACAACTCGCTCACATAGAGCCCGCTCTCGCCATATTGCCTGAACGAAAACGGCGACGGAAACGCCGTGCCCGTCTTACGCTCCGTCCGGAGGTATTCCATCGGCAGCGTCTTGTCCGCGTACTGCGCCAGCGTCGGCTTGTAGTCAAAGGTATCCACCGCCGACGGGCCGCCGTTCAGGAAGAAATGGATGACCCGTTTCGCCGTGCCGGGGAAATGCGGCGCCTTCGGATCCAGCGGCGTCGCGCCGAAGGCCGGATTCCCCGCCAGCATGCCGCCAAGCGACAACGCGCCCATCCCCATGCCGGTGCGGCGCAGGAAATCGCGCCGCGTCAGAAAGGCGTCTTCAAGCCGGGGCCGGTGATGGGACATGGGGATACCTCGCGTCGCTGAAACTCACTAAACGAAGAGCATATCCTACCACGACGCCCCCGAAAACCACGAGGACGCGGGGCGGCTACGGGTCCTGGGGCCGATCAAGGTCCGCGGCAATGGCGTTGGCGACAAGCTCCGCCTTGACGCGGTTGCCCGGGACGGTCATATGGATGGGATCGGAGAAATAGGCGTGCTCGCGGGGCATGATCTGGTCAAGATCCACCAGGCCGGCGCCCGTTCGAGCGGCGATTTCCCGGATCAGCGCGTTGTGCTCCAGGAGCCCGCGGCGGTAGCCCGCCTCCAGGCGCCGCGCCTCCTCCGTGGGGCCCGCAAAGGCCGGCACATCCAGGTACGGCTCGGTCAACAGCCAGACCTGGCAACCCGCGTCCCGGGCGAGCAGGACGGCGGCCTCGAGGTTCTCGGCGAACCCGGACGGCGGCGTGGCGTCCAGGTGCGCCAGCGCCTCGTCGACCGGCGGCATGGGCCGCTGGGTCTGGCTCTGGAGCGACAGGGGTTTAATCCATCCCGCGCCGTAGGCCAGGGCAAGCCAGGCCCGCGAGCGGCGGGCCATCCGCTGGAACGCGTTCAGTTCGAGGGAGGCGAACGGCGTGCGAAAGTGGCTGTAATCGTTCTGGTAATCCGGGTAGAAGCGCGGGATGACGTCGTTGATGGCGATCTGGATGAGCACCGCGTCGGGCTGAAGCGCCGGCAACGTGCGTTTCAGCGTGCCGAGGATTTCGCGCGTGGTGTACCCGCCCACCCCGAGATTCCAGGTTTCCACCCGGGTAGAATCCGCCCCGCGCATCTGGTTCAGCGCTACTTCGAGCCGCGCCGGATAGGTCTCCTCGTTGTCCTGCACGCTGACCCCGTAGGTGGTGGAGCCTCCGTAACAGGCGATGCGGGTGACGCCTGGAGGCTTGGGCGCGAAGTCGCGCAGATTGCGGAAGCCATCCCGGTTGTGCCGCGTGAGGCCGGGCCGGTCGCCGGCCCGCAGTTCGTAACCGGGACGGAGCGCGTAACTGAGTTCGGGGTCGGGAACGAAGCGGATCCAGTCCGGCCCGCGCGTCGCGAGCATCTCGTACTCCGCAACAATGCGCGCCAGGGGCGACACGGGACTGTACGCGATCAGCACACGGGCACCCACCTCCAGCATCGCGAGCAGGGCGAGTATAAGGCCAATAAACGCCGGCACGGCAAGACGCTTCGGCAGCGTTCGGGAGCCGGGGGGGCTGGATCGCGAATCACCGGCCATCAGAAGGCGTCCCCGGGCCGCGCGGGACGGCGAAAACGGGCATCCCTCCGCTCAGGGCGACCGGTCTCTCCCGCGTTGATCGCGCACGCCATCATCCGGACGTAATTACGGCGCCAGTATCTCCCTGCCTGGCCTGACTTAACCGGCGGTAGGCCATCTTGATAAGGTTTTCCGCCTTGCCGCCGTCACTCGGATAGGTGACCACGGAAAAGCGCAGGTCCAACTGGCTGTCGAAAAAACTCTTATACCGGTTCACGGCGACCATCGCGCTGTTGATGTCCGTCTCGCCCATCAAGACGGCAATCGAGCTGTCGAAGTCAGCGATAACATCGCTGTCCCGGATGTGACTGGAAAGGAAGTTGCGTAGCCCCGATATACCTTCTTCCGTTGTAATCATCACCATAGAGACGAAACGACGATGCCGCTGCGCACCGTAAAGTTCGTATTGTAAGAGTTGTCGAAGTATAGTGAAGTCAGTCTTCACGCAAGCCTCCCACATGGCATAAACGACTCTTGCTGTGACAGTTAAAGCAATATTCGTGCCTATTGACGAATTCTTTTCGCCCAATCTCAGAAGGCGGTCAGACGCTTTGATTCCAAGGACTTATACCAGATAGCAATCGGCGCGCCGAGACTAGATAACGTGTCCACGTCCCGTTGAATGACTACATGTAGTTCACGTGTGACAATAGAATGTCGGCGCTATTGGCATATTCACGAAAATATGGTACTTTCGAGAAGTGACCACGGTGCGCTGGGAGGAGCTCCCGGCATTGTGTTGCGCCACAACGAGACCAGGCGACTCGCTTAAGCGTCGTGATTTCGTCATACTCGTTCAGGCTCCATTCAGGTTATCAATCTTGCGACAAAATAGATGTCAAAAATGACCATATGTTATCGAAATATATCCTGAAGCGTATACTTTGTTCGCCACTTCCCGGCGAATTGGCGCGCTCCCAGGCGTGGAAGGCGCGTGTATTCGGGGTTTATTGGCGGTTTTGTGGCTGCGTCGCAACGGAACCGTGCAAGTTGGCACGCTTGGTGCTCATGAGTGGACCAGGCGGCGGGGCCTTGCGAGCGATCCCCACAGTAAATGGACCATCGAGCTGGAAAGGAAGCGGTCTTGCAATCACAAGCTGACGTCCTACCCGACGACTTGGAACAGATACAGGCGCCATTGCACGAGCGTTTGGTGGGGCGCAGCACGCGAATTCTTGAAATCAACGCCCTCGTCCAACGGCTGGCGAATGTGGATCTGTCCGTCCTGATCCGTGGCGAAACGGGGACCGGCAAGGATATCGTCGCAAACCAGTTGCACCGTTTGTCGCCGCGCTTTGGGAAACCGTTCGTGAAGGTGAATTGCCCCAGCATCCCCCACGACATCCTGGAGAGCGAGCTGTTCGGATACGAGCGCGGCGCGTTCACCGGCGCGGATACGGCCAAACCCGGCCGCTTCGAAATGGCCCATGAGGGCACCCTCTTTCTGGACGAAATCTGCGAAACGGCCCCGGCGGTACAGGTAAAGCTGCTGCAGGTACTCGATGGCGAGCCGATCCTGCGCATTGGCGGCGCCGTTCCGGTCCACAGCGACATGCGCGTGATTGCCGCCACGAACCTGGATCTGGACGAGGCGGTGGCAACGGGCCGGCTGCGGGAGGATATCTCGTTTCGACTCCGGGAGGTCGTGGTGGAGCTGCCCCCCCTCCGATCGAGACGGGAAGATATCTCTTTACTGGCGGAACACTTTAATTATAATATGTGTAAGATGCTGAAGAAGGAGTACCAGCCGCTGAGCCCGCGCTTGCTCGAAGTGCTCGCGGATATGGACTTCCCGGGAAACGTGCGCGAACTGTCCGGACGCATCAAGAAATATGTTACGACAGGTTCGGAGGAGATGTTGCTGGCGGAGGAACACGCGATCGGGCCCGCCCCGGCTAAAGCGGCCGCGGGCCCGGCGCATGCCGAGCGCCCGGCGCGCCCCGCGCCCCGGGAAGAGCGGACGTTTATGCCGCTGAAAGAGGCGGCGCGCAGGGCGGCGGAGGCGGCGGAGCGGGCGCTGATCGAGGAAACGTTGAATTACACACTTTGGAACCGGCGGAAGGCGGCGAAACTGTTGCGGACCAGCTACAGTTCGTTGCTCCGCCGCATCGACGCATACGGTATCGGCAAATCGGACCAGGTATGGAAAGACGCGGAATGAGATCTTTAACCATTTTGACGGCGGCCCTTGTGGTCTTTGCGGCAGGCTGTGCGGGCGAGAAAACGTCCAACCCCGGCGACCCGATGGCGGTGGAGCAGGGGAAGAGCAAAGGGGAGGTGATCCAGGAGGCGGTCCGCGTCCCCTCGTCGGAGGTGAGGCCGGAAGACCCGCCCGCCGAGCCATTGGAGCCGGTGGAACCGCTTCCCACAGCCGAAGCGGTGGACGCGATGTACCGCATCGGCGCAACCGACGTCCTGGGCTTTCGCTCCTTCGACGATGAAACCATCAACTCGACGGTGGTCGTCCGGCATGACGGCATGATCTCGCTGCCCTGGATTCCGGATGTAAGGGTCGGCGGGCTGACGCGCGAGGCGGCGACGGAGGTCGTGCGCGAAGCCTACCAGGAGCTCTACTACGAAGCCGAGGTCAGCCTGCAGATCATCGATGCGACGAGCAAGACCTTCACGGTTACCGGCGACGTGAACCGCGCGGCCGAGTATCCCTATTTGAAGCCGCTCACCTTGCTCGACGCGATTATTGCGGCGGGCGGGCTGCGCGTCAACCAGCGCGGCGGCGACAGTTTCGTCGGGGGGCAGGGCCAACTGGTCAAGGCGTTTATCATCCGCGGCGAGGGCGAAGAGCGGCTGGTGACGTCCTATGACCTGCGGAACCTGGAGAAGAGCGGAGCGCACAACGCGCAGACGCCGGTCCTTCCGGGCGATATCATCTATATACCGGAGGGCATCAACCTGGTCTACGTGCTCGGCGCGGTGGGCCGCCCGGGCATTCAGCCGCTCAGCGAAGGAATGACCTTGTTGCAGCTGCTCGCGGCCTCCGGCGGCGTAAACGAGTCGATCGGGCGGATGAAGCAGCTCGTGCTGATTCGCGAAATCGACGACGCGCAGACGGAAGTCCAGTTGATCGACTTGACCGCCATGCTGAAGCAGGGCGCCGATATGCTGATGCAGCCCGGCGACGTGGTGTATGTGCCGCGGAAGCGCCTGGTGACGCTGGGCGAATTCATCGGCCGCGCGACGGGCCTCGTGACGCCGATCATGGGCGTGACTTCGCAGGCCATGGGCCTGTACACCCAGGCGTTTGACGTGTATTACGCCGACGACCGCGCCGACCTGCTGTACCGGTCGAACCAGTCGAACCAGCTTCAGACAAACCTCCAATTGCTGGAGGCGATACGCCAGGTTGGCCGGGCGGCCGAGGGCTTCTAGCCCGCGGCAACGAGGATTTTGCATGTCGAGAGATTTTTCCACCGTAGTTGATGATTTTGCCTCGGAGAAGAAGACGCCGGCGGTCTCGCCCCTGCACTTCGATTTCAAGCGCTTTCTGAGCCTGCGCCTGCCGGGCGTGATCCTGGTCGGCGTGATCCTCGCCATACCGCTCGCGATCGCGGGCTGGTTCCTGACCCCCGTCGAGTTCACGGCGTCCGCGCAGATCCTGTACCGCTCGACCTCGGGCGGGATTGTGGAGCGGTCCGCCCGTTCGCTGGGGGATTACGACAAGTTCGTGAACACCGAAATCGCGAAGATCACGGGCGACAACGTGTTGTTGAAGGTGCTCCAGCATCCGGAGATCACCGCGCTGCCGAGCATCCGGGCCGCAAGCGATCGCCTGACCTACCTGAAGGGCCGGATTACCGCCCGCATCGTGCCGCGAAGCGAATTGGTGAACGTCACCTGCACGATGGAAAACCGCGACGAAGCCCTGAAGGTCCTGGAGGTGGTCGTCGACATCTACGAAGAGCAGGCGATGAATGCCGAGCGGGAAGAGGGCAGCGTCAAGCTCATCGCCCTGAACGAGCGCATTCGCGCCAAGGAAACGGAGCTCGCGGAGCAGCGCCAGCGAATACGGCTGAAAGAGGGCGCGATCGGCGCCATCGCCGGCAGTGTCCTCCCGCAGGATTCCCTCGAAGCCCAACAGTATCGCGCGAGCATGCTCGACGCGGAGTCCCGCGTGAAATCGGCCGAAAACAACGTCGCCGCCGCCGAGGACATGATCGCCCGCATTCAGGCACACCAAACAGCCCAACGCGCTAACCCCTCCTCGCCCATTTACGAGTTCGGGGTGGAGACGCTGGTCGGGCGGGACGCGCGGGTGGCGGCGCTCCAGCAGGAACTGGTCCGCTTGGAGAACGAGGCCGCAATGCTCCGGGAGAACCTGAAGGAAGGCCACCCCCGCCTGCTGGCGCTGAACCGGCAGTTGGATCCGATGCGCGCGAATATCGCGCGCCAGGAGGCGCTCGCCCGCACCGATGCGCTGAACGTCGTCCTCAGCCAGGCCGAAGAGGATCTGAAGGCGGCGCAGCGCCGCGTGGAAGACGAAAAACGGAACGTGGCGCAGACGACCGAGCGCTACAATATCTACCTCGAAACCGAGCGCGACAAGGCCGAGCAGGCGTCGGAGCAGGTCGCGGAATTGCAGCAACTCCGGGAGGAAGCCGCGCTGGACAGCCAGCTGCTGACGACGTGGCGCACCCAGGTTCAGAACATGCAATTGGAGGAAGAGGCCCCGGCCCGCGTGCGCGTGGTGACGGAGCCCTACGCGCCGTTCACCCAGGGCGTCGCGCGAAAGCTGCTGATGGCCTTCGCCGGGTTCGTGGCGGGCCTGGGCGCCGGGGTCGCCTTCGGTGTTCTCCGGGAACTGCTCGATCAGCAGATCCGCACCCCCCGTGACCTGGCGCGGGTCTCGAGACTGCCCATTGTGGCCTCAATACCGCATCTGAGCGAGGACCAGATCCCCGGCGACGCGGACGCCGCGCTGGTCGTCGCACAGCACCCGAATTCTATCATCGCCGACGAGTACCGCCGGGTTCTGGCGCGCATTCTCTTTCCGGAAGACAACGCCGCCGAAATCAGTTCGCTCATGGTGGTGAGCGCGCGCCCGGGCGAAGGCAAGACCTCCCTCGCCTGCAACGTCGCCATCGCCCTCGAACAGGCAAGCCGGCGCGTGCTCCTCATGGACCTCAACGGGCAACGGCCCAGCGTGGAAAAGGCGTTCGGACTGCCGCCGGGACCGGGCCTCTCCGATTTGATGCGCGGTGATTGCGATCAGGAGGACGCAATACGCGGGACCGCTTTCGACAACCTCGGCATTATCGGCCCGGGCACGCGGCCAAACGAGCTGGCGGGCCACCTGGCCTCACGCGATATGATGGATTTTCTCGAGTGGGCCGACGAACACTTCGACCACATTATTCTGGATGCACCCCCGCTGATGCTCATGTCCGACGCCAAACTCCTGGCGCCCGCCATTGACGGCGTGGTCTTTGTCGTGGGAGCGGGTTCGGCCACCCTCGGGGTGACCAGCCGCTGCCTCCGTGACCTGGATCTGCTGCGCGCCAACACGATTGGGCTGGTCTTGAGCGGTCTCCGCAATATGCGCGGCGGCTACCTGCGGCATAACCGCAACCTGTTCTACGAATACAAGGATAAGGATCCCTATCCCGGCTCCACGGGGCCGTTTCCGGATATCCGTATAGTCGAAGACGATGGCGACGCCGTGGACGCGGAAGTCGTGCTGCTTCCTGCCAGCGACAGCAAGGAGCGCTAGAACACGGCTTCCCAGGCGCAAGGCAGTTCATCCAGCGCGGGCGCGGCGTGCCCGCCGCGAAACCGGGGGTAGCGGCGGAACGGGTCCCCGCGGGCCCGGCAACCAGTAAGAGACGAGCATTTTATGTCTAGAAAAGTGTGGATTGCGCTCGCGTGCGCCGGGCTCCTGATGGTTGCCGCCGCCGCTGCCGGGGTTGCCGCCCTCATCCTGGTGCCCAAGTATCGTGCCGAGCACCGGTTGTCCGAGGCGCGGCGCCTGGCTTCCGAAGGGGTCCTGGACCAGTCACGGCGCTTCTACCAGGAATACATCTACAACAACGACGACGATATCGCCGCCCTCGAGGAATACATCGAGGTCTGCACCGCGATTATCCCGGACCGGCGCCGCTCGCTGCTCGCCGCCGGACGCGCCTATATCCGCCTCGCACAGTCCGACGCGGACAACCCGCAACGGAAGGTGGATGCGGTCGACTTCTACCGGAGGCACCAGTTCTGGCCGGAGGTGGAATACACGATTAACCTCTTGTTCGGTCCGACCCAGGCGAATCTGGACGACGAGATGGCGTACTACCACGCCGTGGCGGTGTACGAACAGCGGCGCCTGTCGTCCGCGATCAGCGGCCTGGAGGCCTATCTCGGCCTCTCCGGAACGCGGCGGGGCGCCCCGATGCGCGATGCGCCGCTACGCCTGGCGCGCGCCTTCCGGGAAGTGGGGCGGCGGGCGGATGCCGAAGCCGTGTTTTCAGGGCGACTCGCGGATCATCCCGAAGCGGCCGCGCTCCCCGTTCTGCACGGGCAGTTTCTGGTCGATGCCGGACAGGTGGACGCCGCCGCCAGCGCGCTCCAGGCGGCCCCCGAATCCGAGCGGGACTCGGAACTCTACCTGCTGGCGTCGTCGCGCCTGGCCCTGCTCCGGGGGAACGCCGAGCAGGCCGTGGAACTCACCCGGCGCCTGCTGGAAGTCGCCCCGGAGGACCCGACGGCACACATTACCTACGCGCTGGCGCTCAACCGAGACAACGAGCGGGAAAAAGCGATCGCGCATATCGAGGCGCGAACACCGGCGGAACTGGCCGACGCGCCGGCCTACTTCCTGCTCCTGATCGAAATGAAGCTGGAGGGGCTCGATTTTCAGGGCGCCGAAGCGGCGCGCGCCGCATACATGCGGGCCTATCCCGATCAGCGCTTCCTGGACGAGTACCTGCGGGGCCGGATCGCGTTCGCCCAGGGCAGAAATGGCCAGGATTTCTATGAAACGGCGCGGGCGCACTTTGTCCGGGCGGTCCAGCTGAACCCGAACCTGCACCGGGCGCGCTATTTCCTCGCCCTCACGGACTTTGAACTGGGCGACCGGAAAAGCGCCCGCACGGAGCTTCAACTCTACCTGAGCGTAAATCCCGACGACGGCATGGCGCGAAGGCTCTGGAATCGCTTCTTTGCCCCCGCCCCTTCGCTGGTGGACCTGCGCTTTACGGGACGCCGCCTCCAACAGGATCCGAATCCGGTGCTGGAAGACCTTCTGGAGACGGCCCAGTATTTGATGCAGCGCGGCCGGGACGAGGACATTGCCCTCGCGCAGCAACTGATCGATCGCGCAATTGCCGCCGTGCCCCGGGACGCCCGGGCGTACAGCCTCCTGGCGGCGTTTCACCTGGAGCGGGACGAGATCGATCTCGCGGAGCGCGCGCTCGCCCGCGCATCGGAATCCGGCCTGAGCGACGCGGATTTTCCGCTCCTCCGATCCAGTATTCAGCTGGCCCGAGGGGAAACCGCCGAAGCCCTCGCCACCGCGCGCGAGAACCTGGCTTCAGCCACCTTCAGCGACGCCCGGAGCTGGGCGCTGCTCTTCGCCCGACTCGGCCACGTTAATGAAGCCGATTCCCTGCTGCAGGCCTTCCTCGCGGCCACAGCCACACCCGGACTCCTGCCCGACGTGCTCGCGTTGCGCCACTCGGTGATGCTCCGCTTCGGCACGCTGGAAGAGGCCCGGGCGATTTTCCGGGAGGCCGAGACATCGCTGACGGACCACGCCGACCATGTCGAAACGCTGAACACGATCCGGCTAAACTTCGCGAGGGCCCTGGCCTCCGCGGGGCCGGGCAACATCCCGGAGGCCGAATCGGTGCTCGCGGATGTCGCCGCCTCCGACCCGAACTCGGACGGGCTCATCGTTGCCCGGGCGCGCCTGGGGCTGGCGCGGCCGCTTCCCGATTACACCCGGGCAATCGCCGCCGTCGCTTCAATATCGGAGAATTCCCCCAGCTACGAGGACGCCCAATTGCTCGGCGCGGAGATTGCCTACCGCCAGGGCAACTACGAGGATGTCATCCAGCGGGCCGGCGCAATCCTGGAGTTCTCGAGCGAGAACACCGCCGCGCTCTATCTCCTGGGCGAGGCGCAGGTGGCGTTGCGCCGTCCGCAGGAGGCGCGCGCAACCTTCGAGCGGGTTCTGGAGCTCGATCCGGGCGACGCCGCCGCCATGAGGGCGCTCGCAAGAACCTACGCCGAGCTGGACCACACGCAGCTGGCCGAGAGCATGGTGGAGCGCTACGCGGCGGCCGGGAACCGCGACCTCGAAGAACTCAAGGCCTACCTGGCGCGCGGCGAAGTCGCCGTGCAGGACTCCGAAGACTCACTCCGAAACCGCCTCGCGGAAAACCCGAACGATTTCGCGGCCCTGGCCGGTCTAGTGCGATCGCTCCTGTCGCGGGGCGAACTGGAAGAAGGCCGCGCCCAACTGCGGGGCTACCTGGAGCGCAATCCGAACGAGCCGGAACCCTGGATTCTACTCGGGCAGGCCCTTCTCGATCATGGCGGGCCGGCGGATCTCGGCGAAGCGTCCACCGCCTTTACCCGGGCCCAGATCCTCGTTCCCGACTACGGGCCCGCCTTGCTCGGAAAGATCGACGTGCTTTTCCGCCAGCGCCAGTACCCGCTGGCTCTAACAATGTGCCGGCGATACCTGGAGAACCGGCCCGGGGATCGCGCCGGGCTTTTCCGGCTCGCAACGCTCCTCGCGCAGAATCCGGCAAACCACCCCGAAGCCCTGGAGATTACCGGGCGGCTCATCGAATCCGGGCCGCTGCCGGAACTCTATCGCATGCGCGCGTTCCTGCATCTGGAGCAGGGCGAGTACGAGGCCGCGGTTTCCGATATCGAGGCCCTCGCGCCGATGGACAGCACGCGCACCGCGGATGACGACCTAACACTCGCCGAGGCATACTTCCAGATGTCCGACAGCGCGCGCGCGCGAAGCAGCCTGGCGGATGCGCGGAGAAAGATCGGTCCGGGGCAGGAGCGCCTGCGCGCGCGCGCCGATCAGGTTGAGCAAGTGCTGAACGGCGCCGGAGCGGGACAATGAACGGCCAGAACCCGGCGAAAGAGTCGGCGGGCGCGAGGCCGGCCCTGGGCGCGGTATGGCGCGCACAACCGGGTGTCCACGCCGCGGTTCTCGCGGCCTTGACCTTGCTGATCGTCGCCGCGTTCTGGCACTCGTTTGTCGACATTTACAACAGCTGGAACATGCCCGAGTCCCTGTACTCGCACGCAATTATTATTCCGCCAATTTCCCTCTTCTTCGTGTGGCGATTGCGCGCGCGCCTCGGTGCGGTCCCCGCCGATCCGTGCCCCGCCCTGGGGATGCCGGTACTCCTGGGCGGCTGCGGGCTGTTGCTCCTGGGAGACTTCCTGGGGTTCATGACGCTCGTGCACCTGGCGCTTTTACCCGTGCTGTTGGGACTGGCGATCACCTTTCTGGGTCTGCGCGGCGCGGCGGTGCTCTGGTTCCCGCTGGCGTTCGTCATCTTCATGATCCCGATGCCCTACTCGCTCTTGCAGGTCGTTTCCTTCAAGAGCAAGATGATCGCGACGGAATCGGCCGTTGCAATCGGCCAGATGATGACCCTCAACCTCGTTCAGGATGGTTCGTTCGTATACCTGGGCGCCGACGACCGCCTGCTCGTCGGCGACGTGTGCGGCGGGATGCGTTCGCTTATCGCCCTGCTCGCTTTCGGGGCGTTGATGGCCTTTATCAGCAAGACGCGCTGGTGGGCGCGTATCCTCATACTGCTGGTATCGCCGCTGGTCGCCATTATCGCCAACGTGGCGCGCATCCTGTTTCTCTGCATCGTGGGATACACCTGGGGAAGCGCTTCGGCCACCGGAATCGTACATGACGCCTCGGGAATCGGGATCTTTGCGGTGGCGTTCGTATTGCTCTTCAGCGTGGAATCCTTCCTCCGCCGGATTGCCCCGGTTGACGAGGCGGAGGGCCAGCCCGCGGAAAACGCCCCGGAAACCGCGCCGCCGCCGGGGGCCCCGGCCCGGTGGGTTTCCCTGTACGCCACCGGGATCGCTATCCTCGTTTGTGTGTCGGCCGCGCACTGGATGATCAACATCAAGCGCGACCGCGCCGCCCTGGCCGCCCCCCGCTACGCAAACCTGGATCTCCCCCACCAGATCGGCCCCTACGCCAAGGTCGGCGAAGACATCGATCCGGGAGACGACGTGCGCAGGGCCCTCGAGACCTCCTCCATCCTCATGCGCTATTACGTCGACCAGAGCCGGGTTCCCGTCTTGCTCACAATTGTCTACACCGGAGAAAAGCGGCGCAGCCTCCACTTCCCCGAGCAGTGCTTCGTGGGCCAGGGCTGGGAAGTGGAGCAGGCCTATTCGGCCCCGGTCGGGATCGAGTTCGAGGCCAGGCGCCTCGTGATCTTTCGCGGCGCCCAGAAGGAGGCGGTGCTATACTGGCTGAAAACGGGGGATCGTTTCACCAGCAGCGCGTTCATGAACGCCGTGTTCTGGGCGCGTGAGCAATTGATGTTTGGCACGCCTACCTCCGCGCTGGTCCGGTTGAGTGTTCCGATCCAGCCCGGGCAACGCGCGGAAGAGGCCTTCGCGGCGCTCGATGATTTTGCGACAAGGCTCGGGCCCATCCTCCTCGAAAACATTGAATGAAAACAGGATTCAGATTATGACTTTCACGAACACGCTGAAATGCGGCCGCGGTCGCCTGGTGATGGCGGTCTGCGCCGCCGTCCTGCTGGCTTCCGGATGCGGCGACCGGCGCAGCGAACAGAAGCGCGGCGCAGGCGACGTGCAGCTGAAGCTGGGCAACATTGCCGAGGCCCGCGCGTCGTACGAAGGCTCCCTGGAAATCAATCCGAACAACGCGATGGCCAAGCTCGGACTGGCCCGGTGCGCGGCGCAGGATCAAGACCTGGACGGGGCGCTGGACTGGTTCGAGAAGGCGCGCGCGAACGACCCCGCCCTAGCCGAGGCCTACGTGGAGCCCGTCCGCCTGTTGCTGGCCGCCGGACGCGCCCCCGACGCGCTTGCCCTGGCGGACCGCTACCGCGAGGCCGCCCCGGAAAGCGGAGGCCTCCTGTATTCCGCGGTATTGTTGGAAATGGGCCGCCCGGACGAAGCGGTCGTCGTTCTGGAGGCCCTGAAGAATGCCCATCCCGCTTCGATGGAAGTGTCGCTGAATCTGGGCGTGGCCTACGCCGAGGCGCGCCGTCCCGCCGACGCGGAAGGAGAGTTCCGCGCGCTTGCCCAGGGGACATCGCCGGTGGCCGCCGCCGCGCAAATGGCCCTGATCGAGGTGTACCAGCAGCAGGGCAAGACCGCCGATATGCTCTCGGAGTTCGAAAAACTGCGGGAGTCGCAGCCGGACAACCCGCAGGTCGATCTCGCCTACGCGCGCGCGCTGGTCAGCGCGGGTCGTGTCGAGGAAGGGGAGAAGATAGCGCGGGCGATCCTGGCGAAAGAGCCTGATTCCGGGTGGGCGAACTACATTGTGGGCGCAGCAATGCTGGAGCAGGGTAAACGCACGGAGGCGCTGGCTTTTCTGGAGAGCGCCGCCGCCGCCCTTCCGGAAGAGGAGGCGATCGGCCAGCTTATCGCCCAGGTGAAGGCGCCCGATTCGCAGGACAGCCGCCGTACGGCCGCCGCGCCGGTGACCCGGCCTGCGGAAAGCGGCGCGGGCGCGGACAACTGGCGCACGTTATGGAAGGAAGCCGCCCTCCGCCGCTTGCTGGAAAACCGTGACGCCATCCTCCTGGAGGGCGGAGCCGAGGCCCGGGAAACGCTGGCGGTGGCCGCCGTGTTCATGGAGCAAGGAGCCCTCGCCCGCGAACTTGCCGGCGCCCTTCCCGATGATTCGAAAGTGGCGGAATTCCTGCGCTTTCTGGAAGCCGGCGATGCGCGTGCGACCACCGACTTCTTTGACGGATGGCGCCCCGAAGAACCGGAACAGACCCTGTTGCGGGACAACGCGCTGGGCTACGCCCTGGCGCGCTACGGATCCCGGGGCCAGGCCATCGCAATTTTCCTCTTCTGCCTGGAGCGCTGGCCGGAAAATGGCGTGGCCTTGTTTAACATCGCGCAGGTGTTTCGCGCGCTGGGGCAACCCGGGGTGGCTGCGCTCCAACTGCAACGCCTCGTCGTCACCTATCCGGAGAATATCGACGCCCACCAGATGCTCTACGCCGCGCTTCGCGAAGGCGGTGACACGGATCAGGCGAGGCGGGCGGCGGAATCTTCGTTTGCCCTCTTTCCCGAGGAGCGTTGGGCCTTCCTGAATCTGAGCCAATCCTACTTGGACACCGGCGACATCCCGCTGGCAGGACAGGTGCTCGAGCGCGCGCAAAGCCTGTTCTCCGGCGACCCGGAAATCGACCTCGCCCGGGCGAGCCTTCGCGTCCGCGAGGGTGATTGCGCCGCCGCGCGCCAGGTCCTGGACGGGATACAGACAGCCGCGCCAACCATCGCGACGGGCCGGGCGCTCCTTCGCGCCCTGTGCGCCGCGCAGGCCCGCGACTGGACCGCGGCCGCCGAAGCGGCCCAGGGCCTGGATCGAAAGCTCTGGCCGGAGAGCGTGGCGCTGGTCGCCTATGCATCGCGCGCACAGGCCGGCGAACTGGAAACGGCGCGGGGCTACCTCGCGGGTGCGGACGGAAAGCCGGCGGGCGGCATGCTCGGTCGCATGCTTCACGCGGCTGCGGGCGGTTCCGGCGATGGCCTGGGCGATGCGGAGCAGGAGTGGGCGGCCTATCTGGCGGCGGACAACGCCCTGCTTGCGGATTATGCGGTCATGAGCGCGCTCCAGCGCGCCCGCCTCTACGACGCGGCCTGGGAATACCACCAGGAGCACTTCGCGGAGCGCCCCGCGCATATTGCGCTGATACAACTCGCACTGGCTTCGTTGGCCGGCGCGAACCGGGTCGAAGACGCCCCCGGCGCGGCCCGGGCGCTCGTCGAACAGCTTGAAGGCGACGCGCGCGCCTGGCTCGGCCTGGCCGCGCTGCTGCGCGAGCGCGGCGACGAGGCGGGAGAAGCGGACGCGATCAAGCGGGCGCTGGCGGCCGGCCCCGAGAATCCGGAAGCCTGGTACCGGAACGCGATCCTTCAGGAACGGCAGAGCGATTTCGCGGGCGCGGTGGAGAGTTACCGGAAAATAATGGCCTTGCAGCCGGAAAACCCCGTGGCCAGCAACAACCTCGCTTATATGCTGCTCCGTGCGGGCGGCAGCGACCAGGAGGCGCTGGAACACGCCAGCTTCGCACACGAGAAGTTGCGCGGCAATCCCGGGGTCTTGCATACCCTCGGGTTGGCCCAGATGCGCGCCGGCGACCTGGAGGCCAGCCGGCGTTCCCTGGGCATCGCCGCGGAAATCGATCCCTCGAATCCGACCATCCTCTACGATTTTGGACGGGTCCTGCTCGAAATCGGCGAGAAGGACAGCGCCCGCCAGCGGCTGCAGACCGCGCTCGGACTTCACGAACGCGCCGGGATCACGTTCCCGGAACAAGCCGACGCCAAAAGCCTGCTGGGAAGTATCGAATAGCGTGCAACACGATGCCGTGGCGCGGGCCGGCCCACCCTGCAGTGGCCGGCGCGCCACGGGACCGGGGCCTCAAGGTAGTACAGGGGTACGCCCATGGATATTCAGACGGCGCTGAAGCGATCAAACATCTTTCGGGGCTTTTCCGCGGATGACCTGGCATTGGTGTTGTCGCTCGGTCAGCCGCTCTCCTTCAATCCAGGCGACGTCATACTTCGCGAGGGCGATGTCGGCAGCTACCTCTACGTCGTGCTGGAGGGCAGCGTCTCAATTCACACCGGAGACAAGTGCCTGGCGCGGTGCCGCGCATACGAAGCCTTCGGCGAAATGGCGGCCTTCGGTAAACGACGCCGTTCCGCGACCGTACGCGCGGTAACCGACCTCGAGTTGTTCCTGTTGGACGAAGCCGCATTGGCCCGATTGCTGGAGGGGCCCGGAGCCGTGCCGTTCCTGATGAATGTCGTCCAAATCCTGTGCGAGCGCCTGAACGCGGGGAATACCTGGATCGCGTGCAGCCTCGACGAGCAGCGCCGGGACGATGGACGCTGCCCGCACTAGCCGATCGCTGCGCCGAAATCTTACGACCGAAATCATTTTCTATTGGCGATGTTCTGAGAAAACGCCCCGAAAGGGCACGGCAGCTTTGAGAGCCGAAGATGCCCGCTCAAACCAGTCGTCATCACGCAATTCCTTTGTGCTCTTTGCGCTCTTTGTGGCTCCCAATCCAATCCCCCGCGCGCATAGACATGGCATCCCTACCCGGATCGCCTCCCTGCACCTTGGCAGGGAAAACTACCCTTCAAAAACTTCCTCTCTTCGTGCCCTTCGTACTACTATCCGTTATCCGTCAACTTTTTGTTTTTTCTGCAAGTTCTTCCATTCAAAATCCATATAACCAACTGTTGTAAAAGAATTTACGAAGCGAAAGCTCCAGGGAGAATTTCCAACGGCCGTTCCGCAGGTTTCGTGGTCGAAATTCTTTTCTTGCCCACGGATTACACCGATGACACGGATTGAAGCGACACTCGAACCAAACAAGAAGAAGCAGCCCGCCAACCAATCAACCCCGCTACAATTCCGATGCTGAACAATCCGAACCGGCTGCGTCGAAAAATCGCGCGCCGCCGCCGGCATGCATCAACGACCGGAACCAATTGCTATCCGTGTCATCCGTGTCATCCGTGGTCACAAATCCTGATCGCGGCCAGTGGCCGCTCGAGGCGCATTCGTGTGTATTGGTGTCCATTCGTGGTCAAAAACGCACCCTCATTCAACCAACTACTTCATCTGCGTACAAGAGCCATCCTCTGCGCTCTCTGCGTTCTCTGCGGTTAAAACCTTCTCTGTTTCTCTTCGTGCCCTGCGCCCTTCGTGGTGATCATTTCTTTGGTTGCGGCCCAAGGTTGCCCTGCGACCTTCGTGGTGATCATTTCTTTGGTTGCGGCCCAAGGCGGCCCTGGGATCTTCGCGCCCTTCGCGGTGATCTCTCGTCCCGTTCCGTGGAGCGACCGCCGAATCTCCAACTTCCAGTTACCGCGCAGAATAGAATCACGCGCACATGCCAAACCGACCCATAAGTCGGAGCACGATACGTATTCCCACGGTCCTGTGGGCTTTGATCGGACGGACCCAACGGGTGTCGGGCATCAATAAGTAGTCACATCTGACAACCAATCGATAGGAAAATTCGGGGATCATTAGCATTTCTGACCAACTAGAGTTCACATTTGCACTTGATTAGGGTCCGCGTCGTTCGTATGGATCGGTTTTTGTTATCCGATGGTCTTGGCACGATAGGTGCTCTATATTGGCAACTAGGCCGAGAGTGTGCGGAAGCAAATGGTTCCACGACAATCTCGCAATTCAACAGTCTGTAGAGGAGGAAACGTAAACATGAGAAAACTTTGTTTGGTGTTTGCGCTTGTAGCGGTGGCCGGCATGGCTGCTCCCGCAAGTGCGATTACCGTCGACGGGAACTGGAATGAGTGGTTCTCCTACGGCGGTAATACGAATTTGGTGTTCTGGAACCCCGCGCTTGTCACGTTGAACGACGTGGCCATCCGCACCCAGGTGGATGAAGCGGGTCCGACGCCGGGTGGTGGCGGTCAGCTGTACGATATCGAGCAGATCTTCTACTGGTATGCCGATTCGGACCCGAACGCCCTCACCGGTGGAAAACTGTGCATTGGTCTCGTCACCGGCTTCCCGCCCTACGGTGTGAATGCCGACAACCTGTATGCCGGCGACATGTTCCTGGACTTCGGCAATACGGGCGGCTGGGACCTGGCGATCGCTGTCAGCACGAGCGTCGTGAATGCGGATGTTCCGGGTGGCGTGGACAACGACTACTTCGGCAACAACTACTTCAACGACGGCACGCCGAATTGGGTAATCCGCGATCCCAACCCGTTCGTGGTCGCGACGCCCTGGCGCGTGAATCGTAACCCCGTGATCGAGAATCTGTTCAACACGCAGGTTGCGTGGGGACAGCAGGGCACGCAGCGGTGGTTCCTGGAAATCTGCGTCGATATCGACGGCGCGATCGAGGAAATCATTTCCAACGATTCGGGCGGTCTCGGCCTGCACTGGACGATGGAGTGCGGTAACGACCTGATTACCGTCCGCGACGACGTCCCGCTTGTTCCGGTTCCGGAACCCTCCACCTTCGCCCTCCTCGGATTGGGCGTGCTCGGTGTGGGTCTCCGCCGCAAGTTTACGGCCTAGTCAACGTTAGGCTTGCGAACCAAGTAAGACTTCCGATTCAATAGATAAGACAGCCTGGCAGCAATGTCAGGCTGTCTTTCTATATTCACGGGGAAACTGGTGGATTCGCCAATGTGCGCGGAGCGATCTGGCGGCGCGCCATCTGATACCATCCCCGTTTGATGGCAACAACCACACTTCAGAGGGGAGAGTCCCATGAAATCGATAACCCGCCGCCAATTCCATCGCAACGTGGCCGCCGGAGTGGCCGCGTCCTCCGTTGCGCTTCAGATCCGGAGCGCCCGCGCGGAAGTTGGACCCAACGACCGCATACGCATCGGCGCCATCGGCTATGGCGCCCGCGGAACGGGCAATCTGGCGGAGTTCCTGAAGGACCCGCGCGTCGAATGCCCGATCATCTGCGATGTGGACGCATCGCACCGGGAAAAGGCCGTGAAGCACGTCTCCGAGCAGGGGGGCAACACCCCGGAGGCGGTAGCGGACTTCCGGCGCGTGATCGAGCGGAACGATCTCGACGCGATCGTGGTGTCGACGCCGGATCACTGGCACGCGCTCCCGACGGTGTATGCGTGCCAGACCGGGAAGGACGTATATGTGGAGAAACCCCTGGCCCGCACCATCGACGAGGGGCGCGCCATCGTGGAGGCCGCGCGCGATCACAAGCGCGTCGTGCAGATGGGCACGCAGTGGCGGAGCCAGCCGCACTACATCGACGCCGTGGCGTACATCCAATCCGGGAAACTGGGCCCGATCCGATCAATACGGGGCTGGAGCTACAAGTCGTGGCCAATCACACCCGTTGCCGATGGGCCGGTTCCCGAGGGCGTGGATTACGATCTCTGGCTCGGCCCGGCCCCCGAACGCCCCTTCAACGCCAACCGTTTTCACCGGGACTTCCGCTGGTACTGGGACTACGCCGGCGGCCTGATGACGGATCTCGGCGTGCATGTGATTAACCTGTGCCAGTGGGCGACCGGTCTGGAGACCCCCTCGCGCATTACGTCGATGGGCGGGTTGCGCGTGCTGGACGGGGTAATTGAGACGCCCGACACCCAGGTGGCGCTCTATGAATTCCCGACCTATGTTCTCACCTGGGAACACCAGCTCCACGGGACCGTGAGCCCGCACACGGGCCAGAGCGGCGCCTGTTTCAGCGGCGCGAACGGATCCCTCGTGGTGCACCAGGGCGGCTGGGAGGTCATTCCCGATCGCGCGGCGGACGGCGCCATCGAGTCCGAGAAGCATCAAGCCGGACCGGACGGGCGCCCGGCGCATGTCAGGAACTTCCTCGATTGCATGGCCAGCCGCGAGCAGCCCGTTTCCAACCCGGAGGTGGGCCACCACGTCACGGCGCTGGCGCACCTCGGCAGCATTGCCCTGCGTGCGGGGTGCGAAGTGCGGTGGGATACCGCGGCGGAGCGAATCAGCTCGAATGATGCGGCGGATGCGCTCGTGGGCGAGCCCTACCGCAAACCCTGGTCGCTGCCCTACGCGCGAAGGACCTAAAACGCGAGGGACCGCGGCGCGCGATCTTCCGGCTGAGGCCCGGACCCCGGACCTCAGTCCTCCGAAAGGCGCTTCTGCCAATACCCGATATCGATCCACTGGCCAAACTTGAATCCCACCCGCGGAAAGTGGCCGGCCTTCACGTAGCCGAACTTCTCGTGGAGCGCAACGCTGGCGGCATTGGGAAGCGCAATGCAGGCGATGGCGACCTGAAGCCCGTGATCCGGCATACGCCGGAGCAACTCCGCGTAAAGCGCGGTCCCGATCCCGCGCCCCTCACAGCCCCGGCGCAGGTAGATGCAGGTTTCCGCGCAGTAGCGGTAGGCGTGGCGCTCTTTCCAGCGCGCCGCGTAGGCGTAGCCCAGAATTTCGCCATCCGCGTCGTACACCAGCCAGGGATACCCGGCCTGGATCCCCCGCACGCGATCCGCCATCGCCGAATCGCTCAGCGGGTCCTTTTCAAAGCTGGTGAGCAGTTCCGTGATATACGGGTTGTACACGGCGGCGATGGCCGGGGCGTCGTGTTCGGTGGCGTCGCGGATCATGGGCGATAGCATAATCCGCGCCGCGATAAAGGTCAACGCGACGCCGGGCCGGGCGGGCGGGTTTCCGCGCTCCACCGAATTGGTGTCAGAATACCCCACTACCCGCCTACGATTTTTTTCCTAACCGATTTTACTGTACTTATGGTAACATGGTGTTCATGGGCTGCCTTCCTGGCCGCTGCGGTGCGTTGTGGCTTCTACTGTGGAGTGTTCCGCGACTATGCGATCCTTCCTCCTTTCCATTGCCGTTACGGCCCTCGTTGCCCTGGCCGCCGATGCCCAGGTGTGTGTCGATGCGCGAAACGCCAGCGCACCCCCGGACGGAACCCCGGCGCGGCCCTATCGAACCGTCCAGGCGGGAATCGACGCCGCGGCCCCGGGCCAGTCCGTGCTCGTGGCGACCGGGGTCTACAACGAGGACGTGCGCGTCGAAGCTAAGGCCGTATTGCTCCGGGGCGGCTATATCGGCGGTTCGGAGGTGCAATATGCAACCGGCCAGCCCGGCGACTTCGACACCCGCGATTCCGCTGCTTATTTGACGGAACTGAACGGGACCGGCTCGGAATCCGTGGTCACGCTGCTGGAGGCGGGCGCTACCGAGGTTGACGGGTTTCGAATTACGGGCGGCGGCGGAAGCACGGTGGACCTGCCCTACGCATCGAATGGCGGCGGCGTCTTCGTGCGGGGCGGCGCGCCCGTGCTTAGAAGCAACCTTATCGAGGGCAATGACGCGCGCCGGGCGGGCGACGTGTCGGCCTTTGGCGGCGGGATCTATGCGGATGGCGCCGATATCACGATTGAGGACAACGACATCAGCGAGAACGTCGCGCTTCGCGGCGCGGGAATCGCGGCGCTGGGCGGAACGGCCACCATTCGCGGAAACACCGTTCGCGGAAACGTGGGGCACGGCGACCACGGGGGTGGCATCTACGTCGGCGCGCCGGAGGCGACCATAACGGGAAACCGCATTCACGAAAACGAGATCGGGCGCGAACTGGGCTATGGCTGGGGCGCCGGGATCCTGGTCTTCAATCCGGGCAATCACGCCGACCTGTCGTTCAACGAAATCTTCGACAACTACGCGGCCGGCCTGGGCGCGGGCGTGTTTGTGGACGAAGGGGCGACCGCGGTCCTGCGCAACGAACTTATATACCAGAACACGGTCGAGCCCGCGGGAACGGGTGGCGGCGCGGTCTACGTGGACGGCGGCGAGATCGACGGGGTGCGCGTGGGGTCGATCGTGGAGATTATAAACTGCACGATCGCGGACAACCCGGTCCCGGATGCGTATCTCGGGGGCAACGCGCTTTTTGTGGAGGGCTCCTCCAGCGTGATGGTTCGGAACAGCATATTCTGGGGCAACGACCTCGAAATCTGGTTCGACGACATGTCATCGGTGCTGGTGAGTTACAGCAATATCGGCGATGTGACCGCCGGCACGGGAAACATTTCCCGAGATCCCCTCTTCGCCGACCCGGCGGCGGGAGATTACCACCTGAGATCGGCGGCGGGTCGGTGGGATCCCGCGGCCAGCGCCGGCGCCGGCGCCTTCGTAATGGATGCGGACACCAGCCCCGCCATTGACGCGGGCGATCCGGCCGACAGCTTCGCCAATGAACCCGCCCCGAACGGGGGGCGCGTAAACCTCGGCGCCTACGGCAATACCGCGGAGGCCAGCCTGTCGATACAACCCGTGGAGGGCGAGGGCGAGGGCGAGGGCGAGGGCGAAGGCGAAGGCGAAGGCGAAGGCGAAGGCGAAGGTGAAGGTGAAGGTGAAATCGGGGGATGCCCGTTGAATAAGGCGCAGCCCGGGAGCACCCGAGGCGCGCGCGGCGACCTGGCGCTACTGGGCGCCGCCGCAATCGCCCTGCTTCGGGGAGCCTTCGGACGCCACCGCAAACGCTAGAACAGCGCCCGCACTTTGATGGTCTCCGGCATTTCGGCCAATTGCTTGATCATCGCCTTGGTCGCGCTCTTGTCGGTGTCCATGATGAGGTAGCCGACGTCCTCGTAGGTGCGGAGGTACTGCGCGCCGACGTTGATGCCGGCCTCGCCGAACATGGTGTTGACCTTCTGCAACACGCCGGGCACGTTCTGGTGGATGTGCAGGATACGGTGGTGATCCCGGATCTCGGGCAACACTTCGTTCGGGAAGTTCACGGCCCCTTCGGTGCTGCCGTTGTTGGTGAAGCGGATGAGCTTGCCGGACACCTCAAGGCCGATGTTGCGCTGCGCCTCCTCGGTCGCCCCGCCGATGTGCGGCGTGAGGATGACGTTGTCCCGCCCCTGCAGCGGCGACTGGAACTTTTCGGCCTTCGATTTGGGCTCGACGGGAAACACGTCGAGCGCCGCGCCGCCAAGCTTGCCGCTGTCGAGCGCGTCGCGAAGCGCGTCAATATCCACCACGGACCCGCGGCTGGCGTTGAGCAGGAAGGCGCCGTCGCGCATCCAGCTGATCTGCCGGGCCCCGATCATGCCCTCCGTGTCTTTCGTTCCGGGGACGTGCAGCGTAACCACGTCCGAGCGCTCCATGAGATCGCGGATGTCGATCACGCGGGTGGCGTTGCCCATGCAGAGCTTGTCGACGATATCGTAGTACAACACCCGCATGCCGAACGCCTCGGCAAGGACGGAAACCTGCTGGCCGATGTGCCCGTAGCCGATAATGCCGATGGTCTTGCCGCGCACTTCGACGCTGCCGGAGGTGCTCTTGTCCCACTCGCCCGCGTGCGCGTGCTTGATCTTGCCGTAGAGGCCCCGGAAGAGCATGCCGATGTAGGTCATGACCAGCTCGGCGACGCTGCGGGTGTTGGAGTAGGGCGCGTTGAAGACCGGGATGCCCCGGATCTTCGCCGCGGCCAGATCAACCTGATTCGTGCCGATGCAAAAGGCGCCGGCGGCAAGAAGACGGTTGGCCTTCTTGAAAATCGCCCCGGTGATCTGGGTCTTGGATCGGATTCCAAGAATATGGACATCCTTGATGGCCTTGAGAAGCTCCTTCTCGTCCATCGCGCCCTTGTGCGCTTCCACGCTGAATCCCTCGTCCTCGAAGCGGCGAACGCTTTCCGGGTGAACGCCCTCGAGGAGGAGAACCTTGATCTTGTGCTTGGGAAACGAAGTCGTGCTCATACGGGTACCTGTGATAGATGGCGGGTGCGCGGGGGTCGCGGGGCAATTATACAAGAACTTCTCGAGATTCGGCCAGTTACGGGATCATTGGTCGGGGCAATCGCATTTAACCCCGATCGCGGCATTTGGGTGTGAAGGTGAGTTGATTTGGAGCCTTGAATCAATGAACGTGAGCGTTTTGGAGCGCCGGCATCTCTGCCGGCAAGGATGCCAGCGCTCCAACACGCGCCCTTTTTAAGATTTCAGTTGGTTCGTATGGCGCTCGGCTCGGACTTGAAGTTTAAATGCGATTGCCCTGGATCATTGGCCTTTCCCGCCTCGGGTGTCCCGCTCCAGTTGCCGGTTCTCCGGGCGGCGCTCGGTCTTATCCCCGCAACCATTGCAACCGTTCCGCGCCCTTGCGTATCGTTACCCCCATGTCCACGCAGGCGCGGCGATTCCACGGTCTGATAGCGGCGGCCCTCGCGATCGCCGCGGGGGCTATCCCTGTGCAGGCGCAGCGGATCATCGCGGTCACGCAAACCCGAAACACGCAGGGGGACGCCTTCCAGCTCCAGGCGAGCAGCCTGGACTTTAAAACCGGAGCCGTCCTGCCCGGAGGGCGCGTGCTTCCAGGCACGGTGTTGACCGGCCCCATCGTGTTCGACCGGGACCGGGGCGGCATCCACCTGACCACGGGGCAGCCCTGGCGCGGAGGGCGCTTCGACGCGCCGCAACAAAGCGCCACATTGACCAGTTTTCGCGGCGCCCCCTTCGATGTCTGGCCCGGCGCGGGCGCGGCGGGCGCGCCCGGCTGGCGCGAGCACGCCGTCGGGGTGTTTCGCGACGATCTCACGTTGAGTTATCTGCTGGTTACGGCCGGCCTGCGCCGAGAAGACGGCGCCTGGCGCGGGCAATTGCTCGCGCGGCCGTGGCCGCCGGAAGGAACGCCGGACCGCGTACAGGCGGAGGGCGGCGCCATCCCACTGGCGATCGCGCCCCGATTCACCCTCGCCCTCCACGGCGCCCGCACACTCGCGATCGGCGCGGCGGGAAACGATGATCCGGCGATGCTGCAGACCGCCCGCGTGACGGGAATGGCCGCCGAGGCGCCGGTTCCGTTTACCAGCGGGACGCACCCGGATTCGCTCCACGATCTCCGCGGAGCGTGGCTTTCGGCGGACGCGCGCCAGGTCTTCATCCTCTTTTCCAGCCTGGCCCTGGCGGAGCCCGCTTCCTGGCTCTACGCGCTCGACGCCACCTCCCTCCAGGCCGCGGGTCCGCCGCTCGAACTCCCCGGCGTGGCCGCGGGAGACGCATCGTGCTTCGCGGCGGACCTCCGGGGCGTCTGGGTGGCGACCCGCGCGCCGGGCACCGATTTCGCCCGGATTACCCGCATTGAGCCCGGCGGCGGCGGTGTACCGGGCGTGATTCGTTCCGTCTCACTGGTCGGGGTGCGGGCAAGCGTCGTGCTCGCGGCGGAGCCCGCCCGGGGAGACCTGATCGTGGCGGCGGGCCCGCGCGTCGAATTCTGGCCCGGAGGCCTGCGCGCGGACAACAGCCATCTGTACGATGCGCCGGTGACCATAATTCAGTGGACCGCGTTCGGGCCGGTCCTGGGCGAGGGCAACCGGCTTCACCGCGTCGCGCTGCCGTCCTGCGCGCCCGAAGCCACAGTCGCCATGCGGCACGGTTGGGTCGTGGGCGCCGTCTGGCTCCCGGAGGAGATTCTCCCCGCGCCCGATGCCGACGCCGACGGCCTGGAAGATGCGTTGGAACGACGCCTGCAAACCCGGCCCGATCACCCCGACTCCGACGGCGACGGCATTCCCGACGGTAGCGATCCGCATCCGAATGCGCCATCGCCCCGCCTGTCCGTCAGCCCGGAGGTGGTCTTTCCCCACACCGCGGTCGGCCGCCAGCTCCGCGCGCTGCGGATCGAAAGCGCGGGCGATCCCGACGCGCAGTGGGAAATTCACCTCGACGACGGCGCGCTCCCGTGGCTCCGGGTGCATCCGCGCACGTCCCGGGGTTCCGGCTACGCCTACCTCGGTGTCGACCCCGAGCGCTTTGACCCCGCGGGAATCACGTCGGGCCACCTGACGGTCACCCTCACGGGACGCGCAAAGGGTAACCGCCCGGGCTACACGGCGGCCTACAGCCCCGCCACCGTGCTGGTCCGCGTGGATCCGCCGCGAAACACCCTGCCACGCATGCTCTGGATCTGGCCGGCCACGGGCGATGCGCGCGGCGTCCGCGACGCGGAAGATCCCAGGGGCCTCGGGGCGCTGGTCGACCTCGCCGCGGGATACCCCTGTTATTTCGCGATCGCCGAGCATTTCGGCCCCGTTTCCGAGCCCCTGGACGCCTTTTCTATCGTGGCGATATCCGCGCGGGCGGCGGCCGAGGGCGTCTTGACACAAAAAGCCCTCTTCGACTATCTCAGCGGCGGGGGCGCGGTCCTGTTCCTCGGGGAGCACCTGGCCGGCGACCATTTTCGCGATCTCGGGGCCTGGCTCGGGCCGCTAGGCGTCGATGTCCCCATGGACAGCCCGCTGCAGGGCGCCTTCCCCGCCGCGGGCGAGGCGGAATTGCTCGGCCATTGGCGGGACTTCGCCATGCGGAACGGTTCCGGGTTCGTCCTGGCGGAGGGCGCCGGCGTTTCGGTGCCGGGGCCGCCGGGCCGGCACGTCTTCGTCGCCCGAGACCATGGTTACGGGCGCATCGCGCTGCTTGCCTCGCCCGCACCCCTGGAAACCCCCGCACTCGACGCCCCGGACAACCGCGCGTTTGCGCTGGACCTCCTGTATTGGCTCAGCCGCGCCGGCTACGCGGTCGAAGACCGGGATGGCGACGGCCTGCCCGACGCCGTCGAAGACCGCAACGGCAACGGCGCGGTGGACCCCGGCGAAACCGATTGGCTCAACCCGGACACCGATGGCGACGGCCTGCCCGACGGCGCGGAGGACACAAACCGGAACGGGCGGGTGGACCCCGGCGAGACGGACCCGCGCAACCCCGATACGGATGGCGATGGAACGCCGGACGGCGCGGACACGGCGCCCCTCGGGTGAGGGGTGCGCCGGGCGCCGTTCAGCCGGGGTCGCCGGTGCGCGGTCCGGCGAGTTGCAGGGCGGCGTCCGCCACGATTTGCGCGGTCTTCTCCCAGGTAAAGCGGCGGGCGCGGGCGCGGCCGAGTTCCTCGCAGATCATGCGCTGGGCGGCGTCGTAGAGCAGCCGCTCCAGGCCGTCCGCGATGGCCTCGGTGTCGAGGGGATCCACCAGAACCCCGGCGTCGCCGACCACTTCGGGGAGCGAGGAGCTGTTCGAGGCGAGGACCGCCGTGCCGGCGGCCATGGCCTCCAGCGCCGGAAGGCCAAAACCCTCGGAAAGCGAGACCAGCGCAAGCACATCGGCCCCGGCGACAAGCGGCGGTATGAGGTAATCCGGGAGAAAGTCGAAGTAGTGGATGCGGTGGGCCACCGGCGACGTACGCGCGGCGCGGTAGATTTCCTCGTTCCGCCAGCCCTGCCCGCCGGCAATGACCAGATCGTGCGGCATGCCGGGATGCCGGCGGCAGACGCGCGCATAGGCCGCCATCAGCCGTTCGAGGTTCTTGCGCGGCTGCACCTGGCCCAGGTGGAGCACGTAGCGCTCCGGGAGCGAGTCCAGTATCGTGCCGGAACCGGACGGGTGCGGCTTCGCTTCGAAGAATTCTTCCGCGCATCCGGGGTACGCGACCGTGACGCGGTCGCGCGGCAGGCGATACGTATCCTCAACATCGCGCGCGGTCGCTTCACTGATCGCCAGGAGGCGGCTGGCCCGCCGGATGGCGTGATCCGCCTGCACGCGCATGGCGATGCGCTTCTTAGCCGGAAAACTCTCCGGATGCGTGCGCGCGGCCAGATCAAGCACGGTCACGATCGCGGGACAGGGGCACAGCACCGGCAATTGCGCCACCGGCGAGAAGAAGACGTCCGGCGGCGATTGGCGCAATTCGCGGGCCAGCAGGCGGTGCGTCCAGAACCGGCCCGCCGGCAGGGTGATGAGGGTGGCGCGCCGGGGGTCGAATCCGGGCACAGGCGGGCGGTCGAGGTAGATGCGCAGACGCACGCCGCAGTCCGTGAGAAAACCCAGCGCGTAGAGCAGCTCGCGGCAGAATCGGCCCGCGCCGGAGCGCTCCTCCTCGTTCGCCAGGCGGCCATCGATGCCGAGGACGATCATGGCGCGGATCCCGGCAGGGCGGCCCGCCACATCCCGGTGGGGACCGCGCGCAAGTAGAGGCAAGCCGCCACATATACGAGCGCGGCGGCCAGCACCGGCAGCGGGTCCGCGCCCCGGTTCAACGGCACGGCCCAGGCCGCCAGAAACAGCGCGTGCACCAGCAGGCCGCGGCCCTCGCGCAGCGGAACCCCGGCGCGCGCCACGGCGGCGCGCTGGAGCGCATAGCTGATTGCGGCGGCCGCGAGCGCGCTCCAGCCGGCCCCGGCGAGCCCCCAGCGCGGCAGGAGCACCGCGTTGAGCGCGAGGCTCGCGGCGACGAGCGCAATGTTGATGGCGGGGATCCACCAGGGGCGTTCGAGCGCGATGAGCGCCTGGCCCAGGATGCCCGCCTGCGCGGCCAGACACGCCGCGACGAGCAGCGGGCCCAATGCCGGGGCCGCCGCCGTGTAGTCCTCGGTGAACAGCACCCGGAGGAGCGGCGCCTGCACGACAATCACGAACAGGGTGCTCGCGTATCCGGCAAAGGCCACCGTCACCGACACCTCCTGTAGGAGCGCGCCGGCCCGCGCGCGATCACCGCCGCGCAGCACCTCGGTTAGGCTCGGCAGCCAGGGAATCAGCGCGGCGTTGAAAAACCGGGACACCACCCCGGGCACGCGCCGCGCCATTTCGTAGATCGCGGCGCTGCGCAGGCCGAGAAAATAGACCACGAGGACGGTGTCCGCGCGCAGGTAGAGGAAGTTGAGGACATTGTTGGCGAAGAGCGGCGCGCTGAAGCGGAGTTGCCCGCGGGTCTCGGCCCAGTTCACCGGCCCGGTCCGTGCCAGCACGCGGGCGAGCAGCGCCGCGCCGCCGGCGGTTGCAAACAGGTAGGAAACGGCGAAGGGAAGCGGGTCGCCGGCGCCCTGGAGGAAGAGCACCAGGAAGAACACCGCCTGGAGTGTGGCGATCAGCATGATCGCCCCGGCGCGGTGCGCGTAGGCGTGCATGCCCGCGGCGCCCGCGAGTAGGAAGTCGCGCAGAGCGGCGGTGACGAGAAGGAGGGGCAGCAGGAGCACGAGGTGCGGGGGCAGGGGCAGCCACGCCTCGACCGATGGCAGCCAGCGCGGGGCCAGCAGGGCGGCGCCGAAGCCGGCGGCGGCGGCCGCAATGGCCGCCCGGGCCTGAAAGGAGAAAAGGCTGGAGAGGGTGTCCCGGCGCGGGTTGGCTTCCAGCGCCTGGAGGATTTTCGGGAGGCTTGCCGGGAGCCCCAGGTTGGCGAGGATGGCCAGGCCCTCGGCGCACAGCAACAGCAGGGCGAATTGGCCGACCTGGTCCGGCGTTAGCGCGTTGGTCAGCAGCTTGCCCGTCAGGAGCAGGGCCGCCGTGGCGTAGATCATGCTCCCGACGGAGTAGGACGAGCCCTGGAGGAATCGCTCGCGCACGGCGCCGCGGATCCGGGCGTCAAGCCCGGTCCAGCTCCCGCGCGTACACCCGCAGCGTCAGCAGGCCGAAGTAGACGATGAGTCCCGCGATTGCGCCCAGAACCGCCGAACCGGCGACGAGCGCATAACGGTGCGGGCCAGCCGGGGACTGCGGCGGGACCGCCTCCGCCGCGACGCGGGCGCCCGCTTCCGTGTAGGCCGGGGCGTCCAACGCCCGCTCCAGCTCCCGAACCTGTGGAACCAGCCGCGCGATTTCCGACTCCACGGACTCGTGATCCCGGCTGGCGGCGGCCCACGCGGCCCCCGCTTCAGCGGCGGCGGCTTCCGCGGCGGCCAACTGCGCGGAAAGGAATTCACTCTCGGCCCGCGCGCCCGCCGTTTCGGCTTCGGCGTCCGCCTCGGCCATGGAAAGCTCGATCACGACCGCGGGCGGCGCCTTGGTAACGTAGGCCTTGAAGGCTTTCAGGGCCGCATCGCCCCGCGCGGCAACCGCCTGGGCCTGTCGGGTGGCGGTCTTCAGTTCTTCGAGGGACTCGGCGCCGGCGCGTGCCGCAATCTCCAGGGGTTCCAGCGGCGTTGCCGCCCGGAGTTCGTCCTGGCGCTGGCGGGCGGCGGCGAGCTGGTCCCGCAGGGGCTGCAGTGTCTGGTTGAGATGTTCCTGGCGGCTGATCCGCTCCGCCGCCCGCTGATCCGCGACATAGGACTCGCAGAGCCCCGCCCACGCGTTCGCCGCCTCGGCCGCCAGGGCCGGATCCGGCGCGATAACGTGAAGCTGGACGAGGGGCTGGTACACCACGCGTTCGTTGGTCTGCAACGCGACCCGTGTCTCCGCCTTCATCGCGGCCTTGACCGACTCCAGCGTCCATTCGGGGAACTTCGAATCGCGGAGTTTCATCACGATGGCGTCGGATGCGAAGAGCAGCGCGTAATCCGGAGCGGCGGCGGCGCCCGATGGCAGCCCCAGCGCGGCGCTTTCGGGCAAGGCGGCGCCGGTGTTCGCTTCCAACTGCAGGATCGCGGTGGCGCGATACCCCGCGGGCCGGCCCTCGGTGTAGTACCAGGCCCCGGCGCCGGCAAGCCCCGCGGCGATCGCCACGATGATGATGAGTCCGAACAGTATTTTCGCGCCGCTCTTGGCCATGGTGGTTTCCTCTTGGTGCACGACGTATCGCGCACAGTATAACAACGGCCCGGAGATCGCACAACAGGCGGAGGCCGCCGCGCACCGATCGGCGTCAAAAAAAGATTCGCGCGCCCGCACCGGGGTGGCGCGGGCGCGCGTTGGTCATCGAACGGTAGCGGAGCCTTACCGCGCGGCGGCCCCGGCGGGTTCCAACGGGGCGTCCCCCTCGCAGCCGATGGCCCGGCAGCCGGCCCCGCCCATGACCGCGTCGAAAGCGCTGCCGGCCTGCGGCGGCGATGTCATGACGCTCCAGAAGCGGTCCGCCGTCAGGGGCCAGGTGCGGTTCCACGGCATGACCGACAAGGCGCGCGCCAGGAAGCAGTAGCCGTAGAGCACCACGGCCCAGGTGCCGAAGAAGGGCGCAACGTACAGCGCGTGCATCGGCGCGGGCGCCGCGGCGATCAAAATGGCCAGGTAGAGCGCGCGCACCTGCACCGTAAAAGCGGTCAGTGATTTTTCGCGCCAGATGTAGTGGGCGAGGTGCGCGATGCTGAGAAGGCCGGCGTAGCAGAAACCCATGGGATTCCAGAACAATCCGTAGGTGAGGAGTACCGCGCATCCGCGCCAGTACCACCAGCTCGTGTCGTGGTGCGTGCTCATTATTCGTCTCCCGCCAGGGCGAGGCCCGGGTTGGTTTCGTTCGCGCCCGCCGCCGCGCCGCGCGGAACCGGTAGCAACATCGGCGTGCGCGCGCGGTAGGCGCGGTACTCGTCGCCCAGTTCCTTCGAAAGCGTGCGCTCCTCAAACTGGATCCCGATCAGGATGTAGACCGTCATCGCCACCGCAAAGAGCAGGTGGCCGGCCGTCATCGTCGGCGTCGCCCACATCGCGATCAGGAAGCCGAGCATCAGCGGATTCCGCACGAGTTTGTAGAGCGACACGACCTTCACCGGAATATGCGTATACGGCCGCTTCCGAAAGTACAGGAAGACCTGCCGCAGACCGAAGAGGTCGAAATGGTTGATCAGGAAGGAGGAGTAGAAAACCAGCCCCCAGCCCAGCGCAAAGAGCACGTAGAGCGCCCCCTGGCCGATGGCGGCATCAACGCGCCACACCTCGCCGTGGATCGGGCGCCACTGCCAGAACGTGAGCGCAAGGATCGCGCTGGCCACGAGCACGAAGGTGCTCCGCTCCACAGGCTTCGGCATGTAGTGGCGGGTCCACCACCGCTTGAAAGCGGGTCGCGCCATGATGGTGTGTTGCACGGCGAATGCCAGCACGAGCGCCAGGTTGATTGCGATGGCGGTTCCCAGCGGAGCCGCCGCGCCGTCGTTGATGTCCTTGGGCACGCCGAAACCGCCCACGAACCCGATCATGTACAGAATCGTGGCGAAAAACGCCAGATACGCCACCACGCCGTACGCCATGAAGATTGTCTTTTTCATTGTTGCTTCCTCCGTTGCAGGGTTGTCCTGCGTTTGCCTCACTGCGAAGCCGGAACCGCACCCATTGCGGCCCGGCACACTAACCGGTCAGTTCCTAGTACTGCACGATCATAAAACTTACTGGTTAGTTTAGTTGCTGTCCAAAAAAAAGGGGGCTAGGCCACCAGCCCCTTGACCTGCGTCTCCGCCAGCTCCAGCGGCCACGTCGCCCGGTATTCCTGCGAAAACATGATCCCCCCGCAGAAAATCAGGTAATACGCGTCCGCCACCTGGGCCGGATTGAGCGCGCTGTACTGCGGGTCCGACTCGAGCAACGCCAGCGTCACATCCCGCAGCATTTCCCGGAACGCGTCGTTGAAATTCCGGACTTCCTTCACCACCGCGCTCTCGGGGTCCGTGATTTCGATAAGCATGTTGTAGTGGCTGCAACCGCGGTAGCTGGTGCTGGCCATATAGTCCCGGAGCACGCGAATGGGGGCCAGGAATCGCTCATACGGCGTTTTCGCGGCGGCGATGGCGTCCCGGTGGGCCTGGAGCGCAATATCCCGGCGCGTCTTCAGGTACGTAATGCACAGGTCTTCCTTCGAGGGGAAATGCGTGTAGAAAGTCGGCTTGGAGACCCCGGCCTCTTCCACGATCTGGTTGACCACAGTCGCCTGGTACCCTTGCCGGTAGAACAAGTCCACTGCTGCGTCCACAATTCTCTCCCGCGTCGAGGTATTCCCGTTTTCAGCCATGAACTGCGCTGTTCCTTTCCAGAAATGTCATCCACGCCCGCCCGAGACTACTCGTTTGGGCGCGACGTCTGTGGGTACTATAGCATTACCTTACCGGTTAGTCAAGTGATTTTCGAAAAAAACTTTCAAGCCGTTTTCGAGGAGTCCATCCCCATTCCGCCACGATGCCCGAGTTCGACGCCGTTTTCCTTGCTGGCCGCTATCGAGGCGCTGTTGAACGGCGATCCTGATCCTTCATGTCCGACGCTAGCTTTGGCTCAGTGTGGGAGGCCAGGCCATGTGGGCGCACGTTGTGTATTTCGCACGGATTCCGGGTCAGCAATTGCTGGTGGCGCGCCACTTGGCCGCGAGGCCGACGAGTTCGCCTTCCTTCGCTGCCGAGGAAAGGTATAACGCGAGTTCCGTGGTCAGATCGTCTTCGCGGAGGTCCAGAAGCAGATCCAGCTCGCCATCGCCATCGAGGTCTCCGGCCCACACGAGGCCCGGCCAGGAACCACGCGAAACGCCCGGAATTTCCGCGATCGTTTGCGAAACAATGCTGCCGAATCCCTTGATCAGGTGTAGTTGGTACGCCGCCACGCTCGGGTAGGCCGTACCGGAGGGCAGTTCGACGCTGCCCGTTACAACCAGCCTTACGCGTTCATCGAGCTTGCGCTTTCCAAGGCGCAATTCCACGTCCTGGCCCGGATAGAGTTGGGACGCCTCGCGGTCTACCGCGCACGATTCCAGCGGGCCCGCCTGTACACCGCCGAGCCCACGGAACAGAAAGGCGGGTCTGGACGCCTGTGCAATCCCGATCAAGACGGCCGTTTTCTCGTTCTCGCCGTCGAACAAGGGATTGCGGACCGCCTCCACGGTGACGGGCGTGGGCTGCAGTACGAAGCCCCCGTCCTGCCGAAACAACCCCCACCAATCGCTGCCCGCTTGTACGCTGTCCGCGCCCGCATGAAAACCGGGTATCGCGAGTTGGACGGCTTCATCCGCCATCGCGAGAACTGGCGCCAGATAGCCAGCCACAAACAGGATCATGAACTTCACCATCGTGCTTGCCTTTTGGTTGATATCGTCCCAGATGGCGCATGCGCGGCTTACTAACCAGAGTACTATCTTGACATACCATTTCCGATTTGTCCCGAAAGTTTCCGGCTCGGGCGGCGCGGGGCTTTCTGCTATCATGGGCGGGCAGTAGCTGAGTATCTTGTTCCACCTGGGAGAATTCATCATTATGTTCCGACTTGCGTCTGTCCATGTCCGCGCCGCGTTCGCGGTCCTCGTCTTGCTGGCCGCCGGCCTCCATGCCCACGCCGCCGATCGCCCCAATATCGTGGTGATCATGGCGGACGACCTGGGCTTTGCCGATCTCGGCTGTTACGGCGGCGAAATCGAGACGCCGCGCCTGGACGCGCTGGCGGAGGCGGGGCTGCGCTTCACCCAGTTCTACAACACCGCCAAGTGCCACTCTTCCAGGGTGTCCCTGCTGACCGGGCTGTATTGCGATCAGGCGGGGAGTGAATCGCTTAGCCGGGGCGCGACGATGGCGGAGGTGCTGTCCGCGGCGGGCTACCGGACCGCCATGTCGGGGAAGTGGCACCTGGACAAACAACCGACCGATTTCGGATTCCAGCGCTACTGGGGCCACCTGTCGGGATCGACGAACTTCTTCACAGGCAACGACACCTTCCGCCTCAATGGCGCCGCGTGGCCCGTGCCGGAGACGCTGAACGGTCGACCGTTTTACACGACGCACGCGGTCACGGATTTCGCCATCGACTTTCTGGATGAAATGCTGTCGGCGGAACAGCCGTTCTTCCTGTACGCCGCGTACAACGCGCCGCACTATCCCCTGCACGCGCCCGAGGCGACGGTCCGGAAGTACGACGGGCGGTACGACGGGGGCTGGGACGCGCTGCGGGAGGCGCGGCACGCGCGGCAGCTTGAAAGCGGGCTCCTGCCGGCAACGTGGGCGCTGAGCCCGCGCCCGGATCATATCCCGGCGTGGGATTCACTGGACGCATCGGAGCGGCAGTGGGAAGCCGACCGGATGGAAGCCTACGCGGCGCTGGTGGACGAACTGGACCAGGGCGTGGGGCGGCTCGTGGATCACCTGCGCGCGAAGGGCGTGCTGGACAACACACTAATCCTCTTCATGTCGGACAACGGGGCGTGCCCCTTCGAGCGGACCCGCGGCCGTTACCTGAAGCCCTGGGATCCGGAATCGTACTGGACCTACGACGCGAGCTGGGCGCTTGCGGGGAACACGCCCTTCCGGCTCTACAAGCAGAACCAGCACGAGGGCGGGATTTCATCGCCGCTGATCGCGCACTGGCCCGCCGGCCTGAAAACCGAACCCGGCGCGATCACGCACCAGCCGGGCCACCTGATCGACGTCATGGCCACCGCGCTGGAGGTCTCCGGCGCGGCGTACCCGCCGCGGATCGGCGAGCGCGCGATTGACCCGCTGCAAGGTAAATCGCTGATGCCAATTTTCCGGGGCGAGCAGCGCGCGCCGCACGAAACCCTCTATTTCCGGTTCAATACGGACCGTGCGCTGCGCCAGGGCCCCTGGAAACTGGTCTCCGCGAAACTCGGCCGCTGGGAGCTGTACAACCTGGACGAGGACCGGACCGAGCTGCACGATCTCGCGGCGGGGCATCCGGAGCGCGTGGCGGCGATGGCCGCCGAATGGTTCCGGATGGCGGCGGAAGTGGAACGGCTCGAAGGCAAGGCCCTTGCGCCTGTGGGCGATACGCTGGCCCCATTGAGCTTTCGCAAAGACACGCGCTCGGGCTCGGCCGACGGCAACTGACCGAGAGCAGGGTGCCCTGGCGCAAAGGCCCGCGCAAATTCTTGCCCGCGCAAACGTAGGATCGCCGTCCCGGCTGTCCAATGCGCCGAAGGCGCAAAGGATCGCGGGCATTCGTGCCCGCGGCAAAGTGAGCCCACCCCCAAAAAGCCCCCCAACCCCCAACCAATACCACCCCGAAAAGAAAGTGGAACAGCTCCATGACGCGCCGGAGGCGGGCGTCCCTGCTGTGTTCAGCGCCGAAGGCGCAATGGCGCGCGCAAATTCTTGCCCGCAAAAGAGTAGGATAGCCGTCCCGGCTGTCCAATGCGCCGAAAGGCGCAAAGGATCACGGACACTCATTCGTGTCCGCGATCCTCTGGGTGACGCCCGTCGTGACCGGAATGGGCGTTCCTTTAGGTGGACGCTCCATTCCGCTACTATGTTACCCTTCGTCAACGTTCTTGAACCGAGGAGGGTTCTGGGAATGCATGCCACATTTACTATTGGGCGGCGGGGCTTTCTGGGGCTGGCCGCGGCGTCGGCGGGGGCGCTGGCATTCGGGCGCGCGGCGGCGGAAGAGGAAACCTACGCGACGCACGCGAAGGGCATCCGGATCCTGCCGGGGCACTGGCGTCCGCACTATCCGTGGGAGCACATCGCGTGGATTAGCCCGTCGTGGCCGTCCCAGGACTACCTGTGGCTCGATTTTCCAGAGGCGATCTTCACGAGCCAGGGCCTGATCTACCTGAGCCACATCAACCCGCCGATTGACACGGTGTACGGCGACACGCTCCCTGCGATACCGTGGACGGCGGTGGACGGAGGCATCGCGTTTGAGCGTGTGCTGCCGAGCGGGATTGCGTTCGGCGGAAGCGTGACGCGCGGCGGCGAGCACACCGTCGAGTTGGAGCTTCATATCCACAACGGTTCGGGCGCGCCGCTGAACGACATCACGCTGCAAACGTGCGCCTTTCTGCGGGGGATCAAGGAGTTCGGCGCGTACACGCGGGAGAACAAGTACATTCACACGCCGGAACGCGGCTGGATCTCGATGGAGGCGGCGCGCGAACTGCCGGCGGGCGGCAATCAGCCGTACCGGTTGGGCTGGCGAACGCGCGGCAACCCGATCGCGGACGTCCCGGCGGCGGTGATGATGTCGGGCGAAGCCGAGCGGGGCTTTGGATTCTCCTGGAAGGAAAACACCCTCTCCATGGTGAGCAATCCGAACCATCCGTGTGTCCACGCCGACCCGCGCTTCCCGGACATCGCCCCCGGCGAAGGGGCGTCGATTTCGGGCCGGCTGGTGTTTTTTGAGGGGCCGTTGGAAGCATTCGACTTCAAGAAACTGGTGGAGTAGCACCGTGATTTTCGTGATCCGGAAAGGAAGGCCGTTGATGATTCATGCTCCGCGCGCATTCGCGCTTATCGTGCTGTTGGCTGCGGGGCCGTTCCCGGCACTGGCGGAGGCGGGTCCGGTTCGGTTGTTGCTCCCCCCGGTCATTCCCGCCGCGCCGGGCGTCGAGGCCAACCTGTATTTCGAGAACGTCGTGCTGGCGCTGAATCCAGCGAATTACGCGTTTGACGTGGATTGCGAAAAGGGTCAGCAGCTTGCGGAGCGCTGGACCTTTACACCCGGTCCGGAGGATGCCGGAAGCTACCCGCTGACCCTGACCGTCCGCAATGCCGGGAACCAGATCGTTGCCGAAGCGACGTCCCGCGTCGTGGTGTCCCCGCCAAATGCGGGCCAGGGGCAGGCGCTTTCGGTCCTGCTGGTGGGCGACAGCCTGACGCATGCGTCGATCTACTCGCGTACGCTGCTGGATCACGGCGCGCGCCCGGAAACACCCGACCTGCGGCTCGTGGGCTCGCACGCGCCAAAGCCGGATCAACCCGGGAACCGTCACGAGGGGTACGGGGGCTGGACGGCCGCGCGCTTCGCCACCCACTTCACGGACGCCCCGCGGGACGCGCCGTATCGCGACCGTTCAAGCCCCTTCGTCTACCGGAACCCGGCGGGCGATCTCGGGATCGATTTCGCGCGCTATTGCGCGGACCACCTGGAAGGCCAGGCGCCGGATATCGTGACGGTATTTCTGGGGTGCAACGATACCTTCGGCGCGAACGACGGCACGATCGAGGCGACCATCGACGGGATGTTCGCGCATATGGACGCGCTCATCGCCGCCATCCAGGGCTTTGCGCCCGGCGCGCGGATTGGCCTGATCGCGCCCGTGCCGCCAGCGGCGTCGCAGGACGCCTTCGGCGCGAACTACCGCAATGGCCAGACCCGCTGGCAGTACCGGCGCAACCAGCACCGCGTGGTGGAGCGTATGGCGGCGACTTATGGCGCGCGGGAAGACGAGGGGATCTCCCTGATCCCGGCGTACCTCAACCTCGACTGCGCGCGGAACTATCCCGGCGCCATGGCCGCGGCCAACGCGCGTGCGGAAGAAGAGGCGTTCCGCCAGAATGACGGCGTGCACCCGGCGGCGTCCGGCTACCAGCAGATCGGGGATTCCATCTTCGCGTGGATTGCCGGGGGATTGGCCCCATGACGCGCCGTACGGTGCTTCGTTGCCTGGCCGGGCTGGGCCTGATTCTGGCGCCTCCGAGCGCCCCGGCGGATGGCGACAACCAGGACTGGCCGGCCTACCTGGGCGGTCTGGACAGCGCGCAGTATTCGTCGCTGGACCAGATCACGCCGGAAAACGCCGCGAACCTGGAAGTGGCCTGGACCTACGCGAGCGAGGGCGGGAATCCCGAGCGGCTGGGCCAGATCCAGTGCAACCCGCTGGTCATAGACGGGGTGTTGTATGGCGTGTCGCCGTGGATGAAGGTGTTCGCGCTGGACGCGGCCACCGGCGCGGAGCGATGGACCTTTACGCCGGAGAATCCGACGAAGGCGGTGTGCCGGGGCTTCGGTTGGTGGACGGACGGCGCGCGCAAGCGGCTGCTCTACGCGGGCGGGCCGCACCTGTACGCGCTCGATGCGGAAACGGGGCAACCGGTGGAGGGCTTCGGCGAACAGGGCCGGGTGGACCTGTCGAAGGGCCTGGGGCGCGACGGCGACGGCCTCTACGTCTCCGCCAGCTCGCCCGGCGTGGTCTACCGCGACCTCTATATTCTCGGGTTCCGGACCAATGAGAGCCACCCGGCGTCGCCGGGGCACATCCGCGCCTTCAACGTGCACACGGGGGCGATTGAATGGATCTTCCACACGATCCCGCAGCCCGGCGAGTTCGGGCACGACACGTGGCCCGAGGGCGCGCACGAACGGGCGGGCGGCGCGAACTCCTGGGCGGGGATGAGCCTCGATCCCGATCGCGGCATCGTCTACGTCCCCACGGGATCGGCCGTGTTCGATTTCCACGGCGGCGACCGGCACGGGGACAACCTCTTCGCCAACACGCTGCTCGCGCTGGACGCGGCCACGGGCGAGCGCAAGTGGCACTTCCAGGCGGTGCGGCATGACCTGTGGGACCGCGATCTGCCCGCGCCGCCGAACCTGATGACGGTGACGCATGGCGGGAAGACGATCGACGCCGTGGCGCAGATCACGAAGTCCGCGTATGTGTTTCTGTTCGACCGCGAGACCGGCGAGCCGCTCTTCCCGATTGAGGATATGCCCGCGCCGCCCTCCGATCTCGAGGGCGAGCGGGCGGCGGCCTCCCAGCCCGTCCCCGTGAAACCGCCGCCCTTCTCCCGGCACAAATTCGGCTTCACCGACATCACGGACGTAACGCCGGAATCGAGGGAATTCGTGATGAAGCGGTGGGACGTCCTGCGCAAGGGCCACCCCTTCCATCCGCCGAGCCGCGAGGGCACGCTGATCTTCCCCGGCTTCGATGGCGGGGGCGAATGGGGCGGCGCGGCGGCGGATCCGGAAAGCGGCATCCTTTACGTAAGCGCGAGCGAGATGCCCTGGGTGTTGCAGATGGTGGACATCAACGCCCTGGGCAGTGATCCGGCGTTGCAGCGCGGGGCCATGGTCTACGCGCAACAGTGCCTCTTCTGCCATGGCGTCAACCGCGAGGGCAATGCGTTCAGCATGTTCCCGCCACTGCGGGGAATCGGCGATCGGCTGGCCCGCGCGGATGCGGAGACCATCATGCGGCAGGGCAAGGGCTTTATGCCGGCCTTCCCGGGCATGTCCGGGGAAGATCTCCAGGCGGTGCTGGACTACGTGTACCAGGCCGACGCCGCGGGGAAACCCGGTGCGGCGCCCGGGAACGAGGGCGGGGAGAAGCCCGCGCCGGAATACCGCCACACGGGGTGGAACCGCTTTGTGGATCACCTCGGCTATCCCGCCATCAAGCCGCCCTGGGGAACCCTGAACGCGATCGACATGAACACCGGCGAGATCGTCTGGAAATTGGTGCTCGGCGATACGCCGGCCCTGCGCGAGCGCGGCCTGCCCCAGACCGGCGCGGAGAATTACGGCGGGCCGGTGGTGACGAAAGGCGGCGTCATTTTCATCGGCGCGACGAAGGACGAGATGTTCCACGTGTACGACAAGTCGAGCGGCGCGCTGCTCTGGGAAGCCCGGCTTCCGGCGGGCGGCTATGCAACCCCGAGCGTCTACGCGGTGGACGGGGTGCAGTATGTGGTGATTGCGGCGGCGGGCGGCAAAATGGGCACGAAGGAGGGCGACGCCTACGTGGCGTTCCGGCTGGGTGCGGTGCGCGGCGGCGGAGATTGAACGGCGGTGCGCGCCCGGGCAACATCGCCCAAAGTATCGAATTGCAAGTGAATCCCTGTGAAAACAACGTTCCACGAGGTACCTATGCTATTACAACGGCTTCATCGTACCGCGCCCTGCGCCATCGTATTCGCCCTCCTCTCCACCCTGGCGCTCCCCGCACAGCGGCCCGCACTGCCCGATGACCTCCCGCTCATCGATCGCCCCTGGACCAACGATTCAAATAAGTTCAGTTTCGCCATTCTCGGCGACAAGACCAGCGGCGGCGAGGGCAAATGGCCTATCTATGATCGCGCCGTGGACGCCATCAATCTGCTCAAGCCCGATTTCGTGATCACCACCGGCGACATGATCCCCGGGCACATGGACACGCGCGGCCCCTGGGACGCGGAGTGGGCGGAGTACCTGGCCCACGCGGAGCGCATCCAGGCGCCGCTGTTCTTCACCGTGGGCAACCACGACATCGCGAACCTCGAATGTTACGAGTTCTGGAAAGAGGACTTCGGCCGCACCTACTATAGCTTCGATTACAAGGGCTGCCACTTCCTGGTCTTCAACACCGAGGAGGAGCGTATCGACGGGCGGGGACCGGCGTGGCGCGCCATGATGGACTGGGCCAGGGCCGACCTCGCCGCCGCCGCGGACGCGCGCCACACCTTCGTGTTCTTCCACAAACCCATGTGGGACGACCCCCGCTTCGAACAGGACTGGGCCGAGCTCGAGGCGGCCCTGGGCGATCGCCGCTTCACCACCGTCGCCGGGCACGAGCACTACCACAGCACCCTCTTCAAGAACGGCAACGCGTACGTCATCCAGAGCGCCACGGGCGGCGGGATCCGCCTGAGCGACGTGAAGGCCTGGGGCGGATTTCACAGCTTCGGTTTCGTGACCGTCGACGGTGACGATACCTCCTACGCCGTGGTGGAGCCGGAAGGCGGCATCTGGCCGGTGGACATTGCCCCGGCGGCCTTCCGCAAAGCCATCACCCTCGAACTGGTGCGGGTGGACGCGGCGCCGGGCGCGGATTTCACGCGGGACCCGGTGGCGCTCGAGATCATCTTCTCCCTGCACAATGTGCTTGATCAGCCCGCCGATATCGAGGTCTACCTGGAAAATCCCGCGCGAACGGGCTGGCCCGCGCCGACCGGCGGCGACACAACGTGGAGCCTCGTGGAGGACCGCCTCGCGGCAACCCGGCGTCTGGACGCCGGTGAAACGGCCGAACTGCGCCTCCCGCTCGAAGTCCCTCGCGCGGCGTTGTCATTCCCGCCGGATGTGGGCTGGCGCGTGCGCCTGGGCGGCCACTGGCTGGAGAAGGAGAGCATGAAAATGGTCGAGGTGACCACAGTCCCCGTCCATCCAATCGCCAGCTACACGACCCCGGAGGAGGTGTATCTGGTGGGCCCCTTCCCGCTCGGCCCGATCGATACCGCCCACCTCCCGGCGCATCCCGAACAAGCGAATCCGCGCTTCCACCACCGCTTTGGTCCCGAAGCCGGGTACGAATCCAACGCCACCTACGAGGGCGGGCTTGAATGGCGCCGCATCCGCCCCCAGCGCGCCGGCCTGGTGAACGGCAACGCGCTCCTGGGCACCCTCGACCACGTGGCCGCCTATGTCGCCTGCGCGGTCTACTCGCCCGTGGACCAGATCACGCACGCCGTGGTGGGGGCGGACAACTTCTCGCAGACCTACCTGAACGGCGCGCTGGTCGAAGGCGGCCAGGGCTTCGGCGGCGCGGGCGGCTTCGTGTATCCCGAACTCACCCTGAAGAAAGGCTGGAACACCGTCGTTGTCAAACTTATCAACAACAAGGCCGACTGGTTTCTGCGTTTCCTGATTGCCGACCCCCACGGCGACCTCGAATTCCGCGCAAGCGCGCCGGATTCCTGACGCTGAGTAATTCTTTAGCGGTAGGAAGTAGCGCCAGGTCTTTATTGCCACCCCGCGATACTACGATGAGAGTGCGCAAGGCTGGGAGCGCAGGTCGAAGACGCGCCGTGGAGGGCGTCCCCGCCTGCCGTGCACCGGAGGTGCATGTAGCGTTCGCAATATCGGCACATTTGATCGGGAGGAAGACTGGACCCGGACCACCGCCGTTGATCAGATTCGCGCCTTCGGCGCGATGCGGGCGGGCCGCCCGCGCTCCCATTGGTCCGCACTTCCGTTGCGGCGCGGGTTTGTGTCGTCGAGAAATCAGGTTAACTTCATTCCGCTAAAGTGTTACGAAGCTGAAAACGTACGTAACACGTTGGCCGCCTGAAACAGCGGCGCGCGGAAATAGCGCCAGGCGGTCCGGTAGACTACAAGGAAGCGCCGCAAATTGTACGAAAGCCGTCCTGGCTGTCAAGGCGGGCATCGGTTTCGGTCGTAACGTGCTTGATGGTGTCGGGGCGGGCGTTTCCACAGGATCTCCACCAACCCTGGCCATGGTTCCTGGGAAAATTACAACGGCCGCCTGACCGCTCCGGGTTGGATTGACCTGGAGCGCGGCGACCGTTTGTGTTTTGATCTGGATTACTCGGTCGACTCGTCGAGGATGATGGCCGGGCCGACGTGATCGGGCATACGCAGGTTTTCGAGGACTTCCATGACGTCGTCGGGCGGGGGCGGCGTCATTCGCGAAACGGTGAGGCAGACGGCCATGTTCAGGAGCATGCCGACGGTGCCGATGCCTTCGGCGGAAATCCCGAAACACCAGGTTCCGAACCACGGCTGCGTCACGCCAAAGTAGGCGAACAGAAGGTCAGCCTTGGTTCCGACGATGTAGAAGAGCGTGAAACCGAGCCCGACGATCATCCCGGCGATGGCGCCTTCGCGATTGGCGCGTTTGTCGAAGATACCGAGAAGGATGACGGGGAAGAAGCTGGCGGCGGCGAGGCCGAACGCGAACGCGACAACCTGGGCGACGAATCCGGGCGGATTGATGCCGAAATAGCCCGCGACGAGCACGGCCAGGATAACCATGGCGCGGCCGACCATGACGCGGTGGCCTTCGTCCGCGTGGGGGTTGATGAGCCGGAAGTAGATGTCGTGCGCGATGGAACTGGAGATGACGAGCAGGAGGCCGGCGGCGGTGGATAGCGCGGCCGCGAGCCCGCCGGCGGCGACAAGGGCCACGACCCAGGGCGCGAGTTGGGCCACCTCGGGCGTGGAGAGGACGATGATGTCCGCGTTGATCGCGATCTCGGAAGTGGCCGCGTCGGGCGTCAGTTCGAGGACGCCGTTGCTGTTCTTGTCGTCAAACTTGAGGAGCTCGGTCTTTTCCCACTTGGTCGTCCAGCCGAGGGCGTGAATCTCGTCGAGCGTCTTGCCATGCAGCGATTCAATGAGGTTGTAGCGGGCGAAGGTCGCGAGCGCAGGCGCGGTCGTGTAGAGGATAGCGATGAAGAGGAGCGCCCAGAAGGCGGAGTAGCGCGCGGCGCGGACGTTCTTCACGGTGTAGAAGCGGACAATCACGTGGGGCAGGCCGGCCGTGCCCACCATGAGCGCGATCGTGATGAAGAGTACGTCGAGCATGCTTTTGTTGGCGAAGGGCTGGGTGTATTCGGCGAAACCCAGATCGACCTGGATTTGGTTGAGCTTGGGCATGATATCGCTCGCCACGAGGCCAAGCTGCGGCAGCGGATTGCCGGTCAGCTTCACACTGAGGGCTATCGAGGGAATCAGGAAGGCGATAATCAGCACGACGTACTGGGCGACCTGCGTCCACGTGATGCCTTTCATGCCGCCGAGCACCGCGAAAAAACCGACGATGACCATGCCGATGATGACGCCGTGGGCGACATCCACCTCCAGAAATCGGGCGAAGACGATGCCTACGCCGCGCATCTGGCCGGCGACATAGGTCACGGACACGAAGATGGCGCAAATGACGGCGATGATGCGGGCGGTCCGGGAATAGTAGCGCGCGCCGACGAAATCGGGCACGGTGTACTGGCCGAATTTGCGGAGATAGGGCGCGAGCAGCAGCGCGAGGAGAACGTAGCCGCCCGTCCAGCCCATGAGATAGATGGACCCGTCGTAGCCCATGAAGGAGATGAGGCCGGCCATGGAAATGAACGAGGCCGCCGACATCCAGTCGGCAGCCGTGGCCGCGCCGTTGGCCAACGAGGGGACGCCCTGCCCCGCCACGTAGAAACCGGAGGACTCCCGGACGCGGGATCGCCAACCGATATACAGGTAGGCCATGAAGGTGATGGTCACAAACAGGTAGGTCCAGGCTTCAACAGACATGTCGGTTGCTCTCTCCATGCATTGCGGGGGGATTTCGGCGCGCGGGGGGGGAATCGCGGCGCCCCGGCGCGCGCTTACTCGTCGGCGTGGTGGTCGTGGTCGATCTTATCCATGCGTTTGGCGTAGATGAAGATCAGTACCACGAAAACGAAGATGGATCCCTGCTGGGCCATCCAGAACCCGAAGGGCAGCCCGCCGATCGAAATCGCGTTCAGGGGCGACACGAAGAGAATGCCCGCGCCGAGCGAGACGAGGAACCATACGGCGAGCAGCCAACGTATGAGGGCGACATTCTTTCGCCAATAGTCCAGTTTTTCCTGCTTTTCCATGCTTTCATATGCTCCTGCATGCCCGGGAATGGGGAAATTGCCCCCACGGTTATACACCATCCCCTTCCGACATACAAGCGCCGCGAGATTTCGATTGACAAATCGGCGAATCCAGTCTTTAATACGAACATCATGTATTCCATTTTGGTGCGCAGGCAGGTTGGGCCACCGAGTCGGAAAGGAGGACTGTTTCAAGACCAGGCCGCATCTTGCACGCGGGGCCACAGCGCGCAAAACCTGTTTCCCAACGGCCTCACGCCAGTTTGTAAGGATTAATTCTCATGAAAAAGGACGGTTTCACCCTCATCGAACTCCTGGTGGTCATTGCGATCATCGGGATTCTCGCCGCCATTCTGCTTCCGGCGCTCGCCCGCGCCCGGGAAGCGGCCCGGCGCGCCAGCTGCCAGAATAACCTCAAGCAACTCGGGCTGGTGTTCAAAATGTACGCCAACGAGAGCAAGGGAGAGAAATGGCCGCAGACCCACGGCGACGAAATCTACGGCAATGACAGCAATTGCCCGAACTGCCTCAATGAACTGGACGACGCGGATTTCTTCGCGGATATGAACCAGATCTATCCCGAATACCTGTCGGACCCGGGCACGTTGATCTGCCCGTCGGATCCCGGCGCCGTCGGCGGCGATATACAGGACATCATCGGCCAGATTGTCGACGACGGGAGCGGCCTCTGCCCCCGGATTTGCGTGGGCCAGATCACGCAAAGCGACGAAAGCTACGTCTACACCGGCTGGGTCCTGGACCGCGTAGAGGACAATCATCCAGCGGTGAACTCCGCAACGCTGGGGCTACCGGGCGGCGTACAGGTCAACGGCCAGCTGGCCGCGGTGCTCGCATACCTCAGCCTGGGAGACGGGGGCGGTCCGATCTTCGGGGATCAGTCGGTGGACGACCCGCTGACGCCCGGTGTGAACGAAGACAATGATCGCCTGCTTGACCTCGACATCACAATTTCGTCGATTCCCCTCCTCGGTCCGGTGTTTGCGCCTCTGGGCGTCGGGACCGGCGGCGGCAACGTGATCTACCGCCTGCGCGAGGGCATCGAACGCTTCGTGATAACGGATATCAACAACCCCGGCGCCTCCGCAAAAGCGCAGAGCCAGATCGTGGTTACGTGGGACACGATCGGCTCCAGCGAGGCGACCGCCGTGACCGGCGGCGCGATCAGGCCGGGCACGGCGCTCTACAATCACATCCCCGGCGGCTCGAATGCGCTATACATGGATGGCCACGTGGAATTTCAAAAATACCCGGGCAAGTTCCCGGCAACGAAAACGAACGCCGGCCTGACGAGCTTCTTCGGCTGACCGATTGGCGCGGCATGGAACGGCGCGCGGCCTCCGGGCCGCGCGCCGTCTTGATTCTGGCTCGTGTGAATGACGCCGTCCCGACGCATTGCGCAACGGTGTGTCTCTGGCGAATTGTGCTATAATCCCGGTTCTCTTGGCCTGCCGGTCTGAGCTGCTGCCGCCGGTTGCCGGCACGCGTATTTGTCTCTCAGCCCCATCAGAGGACTCCATGATTCAGGGAAGATTTCGTTCCATCCTGCTTATTGCCATCTGCGCCACCCTGATGCCGGCTTTCGCCGCGGAAGCGCCTGCGTGGCAAGACGAATTCGCCGCCACGATGCACGCCGCGTGGAAAGACGGCGAGCCGATGCCGCAGATCAGCCGGGCGCACGCCGAGGCCACGCTGGCGGATGCCTACGCGGCGCAGCGGACCTTTGTCGCGCTTGCGCTGGGTGACGAGGCCATTGGCGGCTTCAAGGCGGCGATTGTGGGGGTGGAGGCGCAGACCGCGCTCGGCATAGACGGGCCCCTGTTTGGCGTGTTGCCGTCCAGCGGCGTGCTGTATGCCAAGGACAATGTCACGATCGACCTGTCGGCCGACAACCAGCGCATGTTTGAGACGGAGATTGGGTATATCTTCGGGCAGGGCGTAGGGGAGCCGATTCCGGATGTCGCCGCGCTGAAGAAGCATATCAAGAGCGTGGCGCCGGTCCTGGAAGTCCCGGGGGGCGCGAGCCAGAACGAGGCGCCGGTGACGGCGCCGGATCTGGTCGCGAGAAACATCAACAGCAAGGCGATTGTCGTGGGTTCACGGCTCGAGCCGCAGGCCGTGGACGTGGACGCGATCGAAATCACCCTGACGGCCAATGGGCAGGTCGTGAATACGGCGCGCGGCGGCGACGCGGCGGGCGGGCAGTGGGAGACGCTGCTGAAGACGGTGAATGCGATTCTCGCGAACGGCTACAAGATCGAGGCGGGCCAGATCATCAGCAACGGCGCCCTGGGCAAGATCGTGGGGGCGGAGCCGGGCCTGTACTGCGCCAATTACACGGGATTCGGAGAGATCTGCGTGAAGGTCGTGGCGGAGGCTCCCGCGCCCGAAGCGGTCCCGGCGGAGGCTCCCGCCGCGGCGGAGACGCCCGCGCCCGAAGCCGCCACGCCGGCGGCGGAGTAAGGGCTCCCCGTTATCCCGCGATGCGGGCCCGGTGCGCCGGGATCTGCCGCTCCAGGGTATCGCGCAGAACGCCGAGTTTCTCCCGGAGCGAGTAGGGTGAATAGACGTAATCGCACTCGAACTGGAAGCCGATGCGCGAGTCGTGCGTGACGGCGATCAGCGCAATTTCCACCCGCGCGATCTCCTCCCGCACGATGGCTTCCATTTCATCCAAAAGCACGCGCGCCTTCGCCGGATCGGTCTCCGCCATAAGCTGGAGCCGCTTGTCCTCGAAGGTCAGAATCGCCTGGCTGCTCAGAAGCATGCGGTGCTGTTGCTCCGCGACGATGACTTCGCGCAGGGCGCCGGCGCGTTTCGCTTCGGGGCTGGCGAGCGCGGCGGCGCGGTAGAGTTCAAGGCCCTCGCCAAGCTTGTCGGTCGTCTTGCGGAGGTATTTGAGGAATACCGGCAGGACCTTCGTCTCGCCTGGCGCCTCAATACCCGAGACGCTCCGCGCGTAGCTCTCGGCGCGATTCGAACCATTGGAGAAATCGGGCAGAAAAACGAGCCGGGTGACGGTGAAGGGCCAGTAGGGGTTGATTTCGGCGCCGAGATAGCCCATCCAGGCGCCCCCGTCCATCCAGGAATAGCGGAAGGTGGCCGTGCGCGCGGGCGGCGGCTCGAAGAAAATCGGATTGCCGATGGCGTTGGTGGTGCCCATGTACGGGCCGGTATCGGGAAGGAGGCGGACCGCCTGGCTGAAAAGATCCCATGCCCGCACGACGGCGGCGGCATTCTCCGCGCCAAAATCGCGGGCCGCAAACTGGTGGAGTAGTTCGTCAAGCGGTGGGGCGTCGCTCCAGGCGTACCACGCGCGCAGCTCGGTCATGAAACTCGGCGCGTAGCCGGAAGACCAGCTTTCCAGCGTACCGTCGATGCCGAATTCCGCGAGTTTCTCGTACCGCGCGTGCCACTGTTGCGGGAAGGGGTTGTAGGGCACGGTCTGCAATTGCGCGCCGCAGGAGAAGGTCTGGGCGTTGGAATACACGCGCATCCCGCGCGCCCGCGCCTCGGCAATCTGCGCCTCGGTGACTTCCGCGGGTCCAACCACATTGATGCCGTAGTCGCGCAGGTGGCCGTGCAGCCCGTCGATCTCGAAGCCCTTGCCGTTTTCCCAGGTGAGGAGTGGCGTGACGCCGTCGGGCAGTTGCTGGATGAAGAATTTTTTCGTCTCGACGTTGGACGGGCGAAAATCGATGTTGTATTCCCAGGGCAGGATCTCGATCTCGCGATCGACCTTATGGCACTCCTCCGCCACCACACCCACGGCGTGGCTCCAGTTCCGCGCCCAGTCTTCCACGTGCTCCTTGCTCGCCCCGTGGAGGCCGCCCCATTGCTTGAACCAGAAGCCCTCCGTCAGCAGGACAAAGCCCGCAATGTCCGGGAAGTCCTGGAGGATTTCGCGCACGAGCCGCCGCAGGTCCGCTTCGCTCTCTTCCGTGCCCACGTACTGATAGATGATGGGCGTATAGACCTTGATGCCGAATTTCTTGGCGCGATCAATCAGGTCGCGCACCCGCGCGGGGTCCTGGCGCCGGATCCTGTGCATAAGCCGCGCGTAAAAGTCCGTCGAGTTCTCCGCCGTGGTGCGATCGCCATTCGGGTTCGTGTAGACCGAGGCGAAGATGGCGTCGAAACCGTCGTGGGCCAGGTGCGCCAGGACCGTGTCCGGAAACTCCATCCAGCCCATCCAGGACTGCACCATGCGCGCGTCGTGCAGGCTGTGGCGGACGGTGTGCAGGTCCGCCGGGAGGACGGGGGCCTCGCGCAGGTTCATGCGGGCTTCGAGATTGTAGAGGCCATACATCACCCCGCGCGCGTCGAAGCCGCAGACCGTAATGCGATCCGGGGTAACGGTGATCTCGTAGTCCTTGGGGCCCTTCAAGCCTGCCCCGGCGCCGGGCAGATCCGCGGGGGTGCCCGCCACGATGTGTTGCGTGAGGCCCTCCCAGCCGTCGAGCAATTCCCGCTCCTCCAGATCCACCTGGACGCCCATGGACGTGTTCAGGTAGTCCTGGAAATCGCGGAGGGCGTGGCCGATCAGCGGGTCCTCGCCCCGCGGTCCGACGAGGGTCCACCCCGCCGCCGGCAGGGCAAGCTCGCCATCCGCGGGGACCGCGTCCGGGTTCCGCCGGGGGCGGTGGACCGGTTCGGTGGAAAGGCGCTCGTGGTACGCGAAGGGCGCCTCGGGCGTGAGGACGCGCTGGATTTCGGCGGCGATGGCTTCGGTTGTGGCGGGCTGGGCCGCATAGCCCAGGGAGCCTGACGTCGCGAAAGTGATCGGCACAATAAAAGTATGCATCGCCTGTTTCAGGAATGGGCGCGTTTTCATGGGTGCTCCCGAAGCGCCGTAAACGCGGCGCTGCGCGGTGTGAAGTACGAATCGCTATACGGCTACTTGATGAAGGACGGTATATCCACCGGCAGCCCGACCCGCATGAAGAAGCGCGCGAAGCTCTGCGACAGATGTTCGCGGTACGGCGGCATCAGCCGAACCCGGGGACCCTGCTGGACTGCAAAATTGCGAAGGAAGCCGACCGGAAGCGATACCACACTTTTGAAGTCAATAATCCGAGGCTTCGACTCAAATTCCGGGATTTCGCATGCGTTGACCACGTGGTAGGCGGGATACCTGCCCTGTCTGGCGTTCTCCCAATCCCTGTCCATGGAGAACGTCTGGCCTCGCTCGAAATCATCTTCTGTAAAAAGCGGGCACAACAATACGTCCCGCAATTTCTTGTTCACCAGGTCGCACGTCTGCGAAAGCACGATGATATCGAAGGTCTGAAAGTCGAACCGGATGCCCGGAGTATCGCTGCCCGAGCGGGCGCGCTCGAGTACATCGGTGCTGAGATCCTCGGGCGCCCTGAAAACCGGACAACCCGTTAGGATGTCTCCCTGCTCAAGGTCGCCGCCGGTAGTGACGGTATACCATGGATATGTGCTATGCCCCATTTGCAGCCTGTCTCTACGTCCAGGGATCCGGGTCGGCAATAGGCGTTCCCCTGCCCGCGTGATATAGATTAACGGGTATCGACGAAGTCTCCCGCACGCGGGGCGTGGACGCTACATCCCAGTCGATCAACTCGGAATCATCGTTCAACGCCGCCTTGTGTCGCGGGTTAAGAGGGCCGATCAGTGCAAGAACACTCCTATCGGACACACGCGCTTCATCCGTTTCGAACACGGCCTCTCGGGATGCCGTATCCTGCTGTACCGATGAGCACAGCGGTGCGCGATGGAAGAATCTGGCCAGGCGCCTGTTTCGCACAACCTCCTCCTCGGACATATTCGAGGACGGCGATTGCCCATGTGTGCTCGTAATATCGCGTCTGAACTCCCGATCAACGAGGCAAGAAAGCGCATCGTTCAGCAATCTAGTTGAATGCACGCCGTATGTATCCGAGGGGTGCGTGTCCGGTGTTGCCGTAGTCATCGCCTCTTACTCCGTTGAAACGCCGAGTATTCTTGTGCAAATTCGCCAGGACTGTGTCATTTTCTCTTCATAATTCGCGATGGCCTCAATGGCCCCCGGCAAATCCGCCGTGTCACTGTGACAATTCCCCTCCAGCACAATGCCATGCACGATGGGCCCGGCTTCCGACCTTTGCCGCCGTCCGGGCTTAATCGCAAGATTGAAGCGCGATTCTCCCAGCGGATAGGTCAACTGCACACCCGCGGAGTCGGGAGCCAAATCAGCGTCGTTCCACGAGCCCGCCGACAGGAAACGTCGAATTACGTAGGCGTCTGGGTCGTTTAACTCTTGAAACGCCATAAAGTTGATGCCTACCGCCGTATAGCGGACGTGCGGCAATGCCCTTACATACTTCACAGCAATCTCCGGCGCGGGTGACGCTTTTCCCGCACCGGCCGGCGCGCCATCGATAATCTGAAGCCGATTGGACTCCACCCGAAACGCGATACCATTCGCGTATTCCACTATCGAGAAGGGTGGAGTACAAATGGGCCCGCCAACGACAACCCATTCATCCGGAACGATACGCTCCGCTTTAAGAAAGGACGGATGCAGGATGGTTGGATTGTGTTCTTCGGCTGCGACCACGACCGACACGTTTGTCAACTTGAGCGTATCCATGTGTCTCCCATCCGTCGAGCCCGTATTGTAACGGCTTGAGGCCTGTAACACCACCTCGTGCTCCGCCAACGCGCCTTCTGCGGTTCCGAGCCTTTGCCAAATGCGGTCAGCGGACTGCTTCAGGTGATCGCCGCCTTCTTTCCGGGGCGATGGGGCGTCAAATCGCCCGCAATGCCGCCAGCGCATCCAGGATCTGTATTCTTGCCTCGTCGGCCAGGCTGCGGTCGATGTCGTCGTGCCATAGGAGGCCGGGGGTTGTGCTGGCGTCGAGGACGCGGTCCGGTAATTCCTCCAGCAGTCTTTTCGCGGCGTCCTTTGCGGGGCCCTCGGGCGCGCGGTCAATAGCGGCCTGGAGCATGACGAAGTACTCGTAGTCCTGGACGCCCTCGCGGGCCGCTTCCATCATTTTCGCGGGGGTGACGGAGGTGTCGTCGAGAAACGAGAGCGTGTAGATGTTGCGCGGGGCGAGGTACTCGTTCCAGGGGGAGACGCCGGCGTTGTCGCCGAAGGCCCAGAAGTAGGAGGCTTGGGCGCCCTCCTTCCAACAGGTCCAGGCCTGGAGACGGTAGTAGGCGTAGGGATCGAGGAGGGTGGAGGGGCCGCTGCACGAATAGAATTCCAGGCGCTTGCCGGCGTCCCGCTGCTTGCGGTAGAAGTCGCGGTAGTCCTCGCTGCCGCGCAGGAAGATGGTGCGGTTGGGGCAGATGACGTCGCACGCGGCGAACATGGCCTCCTGGCTTTCTGTAAGCTCGTGGTAGGTGGGGTCTTCCCAGATGGTCCAACCCGCGCCGGCCTGCCGGATGGCGTTGGCCCAGGCGACGATGATGGCGTCGTGCTCGGGCGCATGGGGCTCGTCGAAGAGGAGGACGGCGAGCCGGGACGGATCGATACCGCGGGCGCGGGCGTGGTCCGCCCAGAAACTCGCCCATTGCCCGACGGCGGTGTCGAATTCGGGGTCGTCCATGGTCCAGCGCTCGAAGGTGTTGTTGACGGCGGCGAAGATGCAATACCAGGCGGCGTCGGGCCAGCGCGCGACCCATGCGTCGAAGTCGCGGGTGTCGGGCGGGGCGGTGAGGCGTCCGCTCGCATCGTAGCCGCCGCGCGGAATGACCCGGCTTGTGGCCCAGGGCGCGTTCACATAGCGCTTGCGCAGGTGTTCGATGAGGAGGGGCCGGTTCTCCGGGTTCACGCCGCGGTGGCCGTCGCCGTCGGTATAGTCCCAGCCGCCGAAGCCGAGGCTGGGCGCATCGGGGAATCGCATGGGGTAGAGGTCGAGCGTGAAGGGCACGGCGCGGTCTCCCGCCGCGCCGGAAAGGGTCACGGCGCCCTCGTATTGGCCGGGATCGATGTCCGTCGGCTGAACGGTGAACCACACCTGGCGCGTCATGCCGGCCGGGATCGAGATCCGCCAGCCCGCGTCATCCCGGGCGGCGGCGGGCAGCGCCGAGGCGACGGGGACCCCCGCGGCGGTATCGGTCCAGGCCACTTCGTGGACGGTGATCCAAGGCGGATTCACGCCGCCGGGCAGGCCCTCGACGCGCAGCGTCAGCGAGGCCTCCTCCGGCCCGCCATTACTGACGTTCAGGGCGGCGGCGCGGAATTCATTCCGCATCATGGCGACGCGCAGCCGGGCCTCCGGGTTTGCAGGCGGATCGGCCAGGTGCGACAGGGGCCCCCAGAGGGGCGACTGCCAGACGGTGAGGCCCCGGGGCCACAGCTGGCCGCGCGCCGCGAATATCCGGCGGTGCGTTTCGTTCAGCGGGAGAACGGCCCGAAAATCTGCGGCGGGTTCGGGCGGAATCGCACCCAGTTCGACAAGTACGGCGTCCAATTGGGCGGTGACGGATGCGCGCACGGCCTCGGGAACGCTGGGCGCCGCGGCTTTTTCGCGCACGGCGGCGACGTCCTGGCGCAGTCGCCGGCTGATGGCGTCGCGGACGATGTTGGAGGCGACATAGGCCGCCACGTCGGAAACGGGCGCGCCGGGAAGCGGTTCGGCGAGCCAGGCGGGATCGCCCGCGTATACCTCTATTTCGTCGGCGAAGGTGAAGGGCTGATTCGTGATCACGAAGGCGACATAGCGCCCGTGGGTGCGCAGCTCATCGGTCCAGTAGCGGTGGACGCTGTACGGGAAGGGCGCGGGTTCGCCATGCTTTGCGCTGAGCGCAAGCAGGTCGCCCGCCTCGCGGAACTGGCGATCGGCGTCGCCGACGAACACGCGGAGCCCCGAGGGCCAGGCGACGCCGGCCGTGCCCGCCGCGGTGTTGAGCGACACGCCGCGAATTGGCTTCACTTCACCCAGGTCCAGGGTAATGATGACGGTCTTCGCGTTCGCCCAGCCGACCGTGGATTCCTGCGCCCAGAAATAGCCGGTGGTGTAGACGCCGTCGGTAAGTTGCCTGAAGTCGCCGGGATCGGAGCACAGCGCGTAGGAGGGATTGGGGTCGAGGGTGTAGGGGGCGTTGAGCGCGATGTTCTCGAAGGAGGCGGCGAGCGCGGGGGCGGCGCAAACAAGGGCCAGCAGGGCGTAGCGGAACATGGGTTGTTCTCCGGGGGCGTTGCGAATTCCGTGCGGGGGCCAGTGTAGCAAATGTCGGGTTTGGGCTGTTCGCACGGGACATTCCGCCGCAATATTCCTGCTCCGAAAACACACAGGGGGGGGGACGCATGTGCGCATCATTCCTTCAAAGGTACTCGTAAAAACCAAGGTGAAGCCTGCAAAGAACGTGGCACAGCCGTCCCGGCTGTGTTCCGGTTGCGAAGCAACCGGCCTTTCATCCTCAATGCCTGACGCCACGCGTCATGAACGACCGCCCCCCAGGTGGGGACTGGCTCCCGAGCAATAATCACCCAGGCCGCGTAAGCGGTAAAGTGCACCCCAAAGCGAGGGCGCCCCCAGGTGGGGACTGGCTCCCGAGCAAAAATCACCCAGGCCGCGTAAGCGGTAAAGCCCACCCCAAAGCGAGGGTGCCCCCGGGTGGGGACTGGCTCCCGAGCAAAAATCACCCAGGCCGCGTAAGCGGTAAAGTGCACCCCAAAGCGAGGGTGCCTGTACCCGCAGATAAATAACTATATGACCATATACATACCGTTACCTATTTATCACACACAGGATCGGTGTCGGGCCTTGACGGAAACGAGCCTCCGGTATTGACGAAACGTGGATATTCAAGGCTCCAATGTAGGATAGCCGTCCCGGCTGTCCACCCCCACGCGGAAGGCCCGGCGCTCGGAAATCCACCGACGTCCCCGAGAACCACCTCGACGTACAACCTGAAAAATAGGTGATTCTTTAGCCGTATGAAGTTGAGTAGCATTCCAGCCACGAGTGGACACGAATAAGGCTCATCCGGTTTGAAGGTACATCGGCAACGATGGCGGCAAATATGGGTAGTTTGCTCGGTTCTCTTTTCCGGGCGGCGATGCTATGAGCGGATACAAGATTCCTTGGACCTTGTCTGTAGCGCAGACGGTATACTCGGTAGAAGAACTGGATGCCAACGCATTCTTTCGGCCCGAAGGGCCAACGGAGTTCTCAGCCCCGGGCAACGCCCGGGGATTGATCGGCGGGTTTCTTATACGCCCTGAAAGGGCAGCGCAGTTGAACTTCAGAAACGCTGGACTGGCTCACCACTGCGCTGCCCTTTCAGGGCGGGGAAGGTGGCGCCCCCGTATTCCCCGGGCGTT
>JAHBVV010000040.1 GCA_019637335.1 Candidatus Hydrogenedentota bacterium
GCGACCCCGACCGGGACAGGCGCGCGCACCGGCGGTGGTCAGGAAGGGCGGCGGCCTCATGCGCGGGACGCCGGTCTATGTGCGCGGGCTCGAGGTTCCCAGCGCGCACCCGTCCCTTGGCGGCGCCAAGGGACGTACCCGCGCAAAGGAGCCAGACGCTGCAACAAACACCCCCGCGTCCAACGGGTCCCGCAGCGTCAACGCGCCACGCCCCAGCGCGGGGGTATGTCCCGGTCCGGGTCGAGCCGTTGCGCGCGGTATACCATCGGCTTCAAGGGTGGCGAATCTCCTGTCTGCTCCTCGCTTTTTCAACGCATCCCCACCATCCACGTGCCACGCGATTCCGCCCCAGGCGGATTCGTGTGCCTGGAGCAACGCCAACCGACCGCCGCCATAACCACCCCGCACGAGCGGCGCAAAGGAGGCTAAAAGTCCGCCGCAGGCGGATTGGGCATCCTGCCCGACGCAACAATAGCCCCCGACACCACAACACCCCACCCTTCTCCAACCCTCTCAAACCCCCGTGCCTCGCGATTCCGCCCCAAGCGGATTCGTGTGCCTGGAGCAACGCCATCCCAACACCGCCATAACCACCCCGCACGAGCGGCTCAACCCCCAGGCGGCCGGAAAACTTGACTCCCCTCAATCTAATCCAACGCCCCCGCTGTCAACTGTCAACTGTCAACTGTCAACTGTCACCCGTCTTTACCCTCCGCGGACGGCCCACGGGCAGGGCGCGGAGGCGGCGGCCGAGTTGGGCTTCCAACCTGCTCGGGAAGCGGTCCGTGCCCAGGGGGCGGCCGGTATGCGTATTGCGGCGGAAGGTCTCGGCAAAACCGGGGTCGATTCCCTGCTCCAGCACCGCGCGCCAGCGGGCTTCGTCTCCGTGGACCTCGCGTCAACGGTCGAGGTCGAGCAGGCCGTCGTCCTTTCGCCCCCCCACATGCACGGCCGCGCTGGACCACGGATAGCGCCATGGCTTCCGCACCATCTTCGCGCGGACGGGGTTCTGCTCGACATAGTGCATCGCGTTGCCGGACTGCGCCTCGTCGAGCGTGCAAGAGTGGAAGCGCCCCTGCCAGAGATGCCCGCTGCGCTGGTGCAACGGGTTGATTTACCGCCTGTAGCGCTTGTGCCGTCGCCGAAGGTCCGCCGCAGGCGGATTCGTCATCAGGCAGTGGCCGTCGGTGCGGCGCCGGTACCGCCTCTCGGCCGAAGGTCCGCCGAAGGCGGATTACCGCGCTGGGTGATGCGGTGCGGCTGCCCCGACACCACGATGCGTGCGAGTCTTGGCATGGGGAAAGTATAGCGCAGACCCGGGGATTTATCAAGAATAGGTGGCTGTCCCTATTTTACCCGCCATCGTGAATCACCTTCAATTCGCAAGAAAATCATATCGCCATAACTTGCCACTGTCAAGATGAATTTGAAGTATCAACAGAACTATTGACCACGGATACCGCCGCACGTATACTTTGTTCGGTATTTCTACCTTCGGCACTGGGGAGGACAGGTATGGATTGGGGACGCCTTTACGACCGGGAAATCGACCGTTGCAATCGATGTATACCGATCCTGGGCATTGCTTTCTGGGTATATCAGTACCGCAACCGATTGGCGATTCAGATACGCGAGGACGAAGCCTATCGCGAGATAATGGCGACCATGGAAGTCTTCGATCCGAAATTCGCAAACGACAGTAGCGAACGCGAAAAGCGGGTAATGTTGGGGCAGATTCCGGGACAGGTCATCAGTACTTCGCTAACACTGGGCCTATACGCGTCAGGCTACCTTTCGCCACTAACCCTGTTTTCGGCATGGGGACTGGCGCTAGTGGTCGATGGCATAGGCGGAGCGCTCCAGGGGCACCGTCACGATTCCAGGGAAGATTCTGAGGGAGAGGAATAAATACGGCAACCGCGTGCGAGCAGACTTTGAAAAACAGTGAAAACCAGGAGAACTAGGGACAGTCCATCATGGGGCTTCGCCTCACCCATGAACGATGAAATGGGCTAATAGCGCCAACGCCGAACTGCGCATTGCGAGAACACCGCCAAGTCGCTGGAATTCGGTTGGTTGGTGTTCTTATTTCAAGGCAGCCATCTATGTCCTCCTCCCACCATTCGTCTTTGCTCTCCGCGGACGGCCCACGGGCAGGGCGCGGAGGCGGCGGTCGAGTTGCGCTTCCAACCTGCTCGGGAAGCTGTCCGTGCCCAAGGCGTGGCCAGTGCGAATTTTGCCAACAATAGGTGACTATCCCAAGTCTTCCCAATCGTTTCAGGGGCACATGAAACCCGCGCCATCTCCTTTGCGTCTTTGCGCCTTCGCGTGATTACCACGCCTTCGCAGAATACTTCTCTTCGTGTCCTTCGCGCCCTTCGTGGTGTCCCTTCCTCAATGGAGAGCCCACAGCGCCCCGCGTCACGCCCGCAACCGAGAAACAACTCAGGAAAACAGCGCCGCGATCGGCGTCCCACCGTCGGTGATCGGCACGGGGCGGTCCCCATCGTACAGATGCTTCCCGTAATCGACCCCGACGGCTGCAAGCATCGTCGCGAAAAAGTCCGGCACGCTTACCGGGTCCGCCACGATCCTGCGCGATCGCTCGTCCGTCTCGCCCCAGGCGCCGCGGTGCTTCAGGCCCCCGCCCGCGAGCACGCAGGTGAACGCCGTCCCCTGGTGCGCGCGCCCGCCCCGCGCGTCAAAGCTCGAGGGGCGTCCAAACTCCGTCGTAATCGCGATCAGCGTCTTCTCGAGCAGGCCATGCGCTTCCAGGTCCACGATCAGCGCCGCCACCGCCGTGTCCAGCTCCTGAATGAGCTTGTGCTGATCCCGAATGCCCTCAAAGTGCACGTCCCAGCCCGCCCCGTTCAGGATATTCAGGTTGTGCGACACCTCGATGAAACGCACGCCCCGCTGCACGAGCCGCCGGCTCAACAGGCAGCGCTGACCGAACTCGCCGCCATACCGCGCGCGCAGATCGGCGGGCTCCGCCTCCAGTTGGAACGCGCTGTTGAATTCCGGGCCGCTCAGCTTCAGGCTCTGCTCGATGGCGTCGTTGTAATCCAGCACCGCGCGCGCCTCCTCGGGGCTCGCGTCCCGAAGCGTGGATAGCAGCGATTCGCGGCGCTCCTGGCGCTGCTCGCCAATGGACTCCGGGCGCGAAAGCCCCGCCGGCCCCTGGCTCGTGTCCGTGAGGTACAAGTACCCTTGCTTCGCGCCCAGGAATCCCGGACCCCGCGTCACGTTCGGGTAGCCAATCAGCACGTACGGCGGCGCGCCATCGACCGCCGCCCCGCGCTCGTGCGCCACCAGCGACCCGATCGACGGATACGTCACCGTCCCCGTGATCGGGCGGCCCGTGTGCATGCGGTTCGTCGCCGCCGCGTGCTCGTCGATCACCTCGTGATGCACCGTGCGCACCGCCGTCACCCGATCCATCAGCGGCGCAAGATGCTTGAGGTGCTCGCACACCTGCACCCCGGACACCGCCGTATGAATGTTGTTGTACAGCGATCCCGGCGTATTGCTCGCCGGATCGCCCTTCCCCTTCGGATCGAAGGTGTCCACCTGGCCCATGCCGCCGCCCAGCCAGATGGAGATGACGTGTTCGGCCTTCCCCCGAACCAGCGGCGTCTCGCTGGCGCGGACGCCCGGCATCGCCAGGCCCGCCGCAAGCGCGGCCCCCGCCGCCAGGCATTCGCGCCGCGTTATCGTGTGCTTCGATCGTTTCATAATCTCCGGCCTCGTTCCTTCCGGCGTCCAGGCGCCCATCCAGCGCCACGCGCCAACGTCACGGCAACCACACGAACTCGTGGTGGTTGATCAAACTCCAAACCGCGTCCTCGTAGCGCTCGCGCCAGTCCGCGCGAATTCGCGGGTCGGGCGGCGGACCCAATCGGGCGCGCCGCTCCACTTCCAATTGTATCGCGTTGGCGTCATGCTGCAAATGGTTGAACCACGTCACCAGCGGTAGCGGCTCGGGCGGCGCCGGCGGATCGATTTCGTCGGCGGAAACCAGCCGTTCCCCGAAACCCGGACCCACCGCGCCGACAAACGCCGTGAACTCCGCCGCTCCCGGCATGCGGCCGAGCACGCGCTTGAAGAGCGTATTCACCAGCGCCTCGGGGGTGGCCGCCTCCACCGCAAGATCGGCCAGCAGGCTGCCGTCCGATGCCCGCGTTACATTCATCGCGAGCGTTCCGTTCGCCAAGATGCCCGGCTGGATCACGTTCGGCTCCGTCTCCCGCCGCACGATCGGCTTTTGCCGCGATCCCGTCCAACCAAAGGCCTCCAGCACATCGGCGATCACCTGCGCGCGCGGAAGCGTCAGGCTCGGGCGATCCCGCTCGTTCGCCAGGCTCGCAAACATCCAGCCGCGTTCCGGCGTGCCCAGCGTCAGCCGGTTGCTCACCGCGCGCCGGCCGTCGTACACAAAGGTCAGTTCGTCCGAATCCATCGGGGCCCCCGTCACCGCGTGGAGCGCATCCACCACCTGCTCCGCCGTCAACCGGCGTCGGTCCGGCGCCTGAAACAGGCGCGATTCGGGCGGCGCGCTCCGGTTCTCCCCGCCCGCCGCGCGCTGGTACGCCTCCGACGTCAGGATCAGCCGCATCACGTGGCGCATGTCGTAGCCGTTCGCCACCAGCTCGCGCGACAGCCACGCCAGCAGCTCGGGGTGGCTCGGCGGGTGGCCCTCCCAGTCGTGCACCGGCTCCACAATCCCCGCCCCCATCAGCCGCGCCCAGATCCGGTTGACCATCACCTGCGCGAACCGCTCGTTCTCCGGCGCGGTAATCAACGCCGCCAGCCGCGCGCGGGAATCGTCCGCCCCTTCCAGGAGCGCCTCGATCGCCGCACCCTCGCGCACCCCCGTCAGCGCCGCGAAAGGCCATTCCGGCGGGACCGCCTCCCCCGGCTTCAGCGTCACGCGGATCAGCGGCGGACGGTCCAGGTTCGCGAAAAACGTGTCCGGAACGCTGCTCGATTCCGGCGCCGCGGCCGGTTTGCGCTGGAGCATCGCGGCCAGCGCAAACAGATCGCGCTGCGTCGAACGGTGGTACGGCGCGTCGTGGCAGCGTGCGCACTGCATGTCCACCCCGAGAAACGCCGACGCGATGATGTGCCCCTTCTCCGCCCACGGCGCGTCGTTCTCCGCCGCCAGCGCGAATCCCGCGCTCCCGCCCTCGTGCGTCGCGCCGCGCATCATGATGAGCTCCGTCACCAGCCGGTCCAGCGGCTTGTTGTCCCGCAGCGCATCGTACAGGAACCAGCGAAACGGCCCGGTGCTGTTCAGCGACTGATTGATGATCGTCGGATTCTCCGCAAGCAGGTCGAGCCAGTACCCCATCCAGTGATCGGCCACGCGCTCGTCCGCAACCAGCCGCTCGATCCATCGCGCCCGCTTGTCCGGCGCGGAATCGGCCAGAAACGCGTCCACCTCTTCCGGGCCCGGCGGCACGCCGACGGTATCGAAGTACAGGCGGCGCAGGAACGGCAAATCCGCAAGCAGCGGCGCGGGTTCGGCCTCCGCGGCGGCGTCCGGCGATGCCGGCCAGTTCGCGCCACCCGCAATCCATTCCTCCAGCAGCGCGATCTGCGCCTCGGGCAGCGGCGTCCCGGTCGGCGGCATCCGCAAATCCTCGTCGGCGCTGCGGATCCGCCGGATAAGCTCGCTCGCCCCCGGATCCCCCGGGACCACCGCCGGTATTTCGGATTCCCCGGCGCCCCGGATCGCGTCCCCGCTGTTCAGCCGCAATCCGCCCTTCTCCTTGTCGCCGTGGCAGCGGAAACACCCATCGCGCAGCACCGGCAACACCTGATCGTGAAAGTGGCGCGCCGCGTCGCTGTCCGCGCCCGAGGCCGCCGTGCGGACCGCCGCAAGGCGCGCATCCAGAAAGGCGTCAATCGGGTGCGCCGCCTCCGCATCGGGCGCGGGAACCGGGTGGGCCTCGGCCCACGCGCGCGCCGAGGCATGCCGCTCCGCCCAGTACGGATCGCGGCTCGCCGCCGCCGCGCGACGCCGCGTATCGTCCAGGTCAGCCAATCCCGCTTCAAGTTGCGCCAGCACCGGCCCCACCGCCGCATCGGTGAGCGGAAGGGCTTCGCCGCCGGGACGCGGAATCACGAACCCCGCGCCGTCGGAGGTCTCCACGCCCACCAGGGTTTCGCCGGTTTCCGTGCGCAGATTCTTGCCGCCCAGCACCGTCTCCAGCACCACCCGGCACGTAACCAATCCGCCATCCGCTGCGCCAGCCACCGTATACGTCCCCGTCACTTCCTGAATACGGTACCCCGGCAGGCGCGCGCCGGACGCAATCGGATCCGGTATCGGCGTCATCGGCTCTTCGCCGTTCGGCGGCTGCTTGATAAGCGGTTCCGTTCGCGCGACCAGCTCGCCGTTCACCCACAGCCGCCCGATCGCGCGGGCGCGCACGAGAAAGCGATGAACGCCGGGACCCAGCTCCACATCCGCCGCCATGCGCAACAGCACCGGAGCCCGCCAGCTGTCCCGGATTCCCCACGCGTCATGCTGGATCGGAATCCGGGGCAACAAAAACGTGTCCGATGTCCAGCGGGCCGACGCTTCCGGCCAGGTTTCGTCTTCGTTCAGCCAGCGCTCGTGCGTCGGCATCCCTTCGTAAAGCGTATAAACCACCCGGCCCGCCGGAACCTCAAGCGCGGGCATCGCCTCCGGCAGTGGCCCGATCACGCGCGGACCGCCCGTGCGGTTGAAATGCGAGGAAATTGTCTCGTTGTCGAGCAGGACCCGGTGCACCGCAACCGCATCGAGCATCCCGTAAAAGCTGTTCGACGGGCTGCCCCCCTGCGACGATCCAATACAAATCACATCGTCATCCACCACCGGCGGCGTCTCCGTCGGACCGCCCATATCCCACGCGCCGTCCGTCGGAATCCCGTCGATCCAGCCGCGAATCGACTCCGGCTCGCCAAACCGGTACGACACCGCGATGTGATGCCATCCGGTAATCGGGTGAAAGCCCTTCTCGGAGGTCCACCGATGCCAGTGCTCCCGCCCCGGCGCCGGTGGCGTCGCAAAAAGAAAACTCAGGTGGGCCTGGCCCCCGCGCCCCACCACGCGCAGCGCCCAGTTCTGGTTGTCCCGCGCGAAATGCGGAGAATTGGATCGCCCCTTGCCAATGACGTACATCGGCTGCCCCTCGCGAATCGCCTCCACCTTCACCCACGCTTCCAGCGTCAGCGCGTCGCCGTTGGTGAAGTCGAACGCGCTCGCCGCCCCCGGATCCGCAATCTCCAGACGCGCCCCCGCGCCGTCAAGACGGATCGCCGTGTTGTTCTCGGGAAAATCGGGAAACTCCGGCGGAAGCGGACCCGCCTGATCCCGCTGCACACCGCCGTGCGCCGTCACGGGAAGCGTCTCTTCCGTCCCAAAGTCCCACCGCGCCGCCAGCGAGGGCTGCGCCGCCCCGCACACACCCGCACCCCCAAACAAAACAACTATCCAAGCAATTCGTACGATCATCGTTCCACCCACGCCCCTCGCGGAGCGCCAGGTCCGCCACAGGCCGCGCCGTTGCCGCCCGTGTATGCCCAGGCCAAACCCATATTAAACCGGATCCGCCCCCGCATGGACAAACCGCACCCACAACCAATCCCCGTGCCACGCGATCACGCCACAGCGCGTTCGTGTGCCTGGAGCAACGCAAACCCACCGCATGCAACAACACCCCGAACGCGCGGCGCGGCGATATCCCCGTCCACCCTCACGACCACAACGCATGCCACGCGATCGCGCCCAGGCGCGTTCGTGTGCCCGGAGCAACGCAAACCCACCGCATACAAGGGACGTACCCGCGCACATACGCCACGCACCCCACACCATACCGCGCGTCAAACCACACACCCATCCCCAGCGCCGAACGCGACCGGGCGGGGGTACGTCCCGGCCGGGGTCGCACCACAACCCCACCCCCCCCAACCCCACCCCATTACCTTGTGTGCAGAGGCCCCCGCCCGGTAAACTCCCCAAAATTCGCCCGACCCCCCTCCCCAACCCACCGGAAAACAACCGCGCCCCATGGAAATCTGGTATACTATCCTCCTCGCCATCGCCGGCCTGATCGCGGGCTTCCTGAACGTCCTCGCCGGCGGCGGATCCCTCCTCGTCCTCCCCATCATGGTGCTCCTGCTCGGCATGCCCGGCCCCCTCGCCAACGGCACCACCCGCCTCGCCATCCTCGCGCAGAACATCTCCGCCATCGCCGGCTTCCGAAAAAAAGGCTTCTCCGATTTCCGGCTCAGCCTCTCGCTCGCCCTCTGCGCGCTGCCGGGCGCCGCCCTGGGCGCCTACTACGGCACAAAGCTCGACGGCGTCTGGTTCAACCGAACCCTCGCCCTGGTCATGATCGGCGTCATGATCATCATGGCCTTCGACAAGAAAAAGCCGAAGAAAAGGCCTGCGGAAAGCCCCGAGGATCCCGGCGCGCGGGATGCAATCGCTTCCCCCGACATGACGCCCAGGCAACGCCTCGCTGGACACGGCCTCATGGTGCTCGTCGGCTTCTACGGCGGATTCATTCAAGCGGGGGTGGGCTTCATCCTGATGGCGGTGCTCCACCGCGTCATGGGCCTCGATCTCGTGCGGACGAACATGCACAAAGTGTTCATCGTAGCAGCCTACACCGTCGTCGCCATCGCTCTGTTTGCCGGCAGCGGCAATATCCTCTGGGGATACGCCCTGATACTCGCCATCGCCATGGCCGCCGGCGGCTGGATCGGCTCCCACCTCGCCGTAACGAAAGGCGAAGGACTCATTCGCGTGGTGCTCAACATCACGCTGGCCATCCTCATCGTGAAACTGCTCTTCTAATCGCCCCGATCAGCGCTCCACCAGCTCCGGGCGCGCGTACTGCTGCAGAAACATGCCGCCCGTAATATTGACCACGTGGTCGAAACCGTGCTGCATCAGAATGCGCGCGCCAAGGTGAGACCGCAGCCCCGAGTGGCAGAGCACCGCCGTGGGCAACGAAGGATCAAGCTGGCCTAGTTCCGCGCGAAGCTGCTCGATTGGGATATGGATCGCGCCCGGCAGGCGCATGCAAGCCACCTCCTCCTCCGTCCGCACATCCACCAGCTGCATGCCGTCCAGCGGTACGCGCGGCGCCGCCACCGGAACCAGCCCGTCCAGGTGGTTGCACGCCACGAACGCCGCCATGTGAACGGGGTCCTTCGCGCTCCCGAACGGTGGCGCGTAACAAAGATCCAGCGTCGCCAGGTCGTACACCGTCGCGCCGAAATGCAGCGCCGTGGCGATCACGTCTATTCGCTTGTCCACCCCGGCCCCGCCCGCCGCCTGCGCGCCGAGCACCTTCCCGCCGGCGGGGTCGTAAATCAGCTTGAGCACCAGCCGCTCTGCGCCGGGGTAATACCCCGCGTGATGCGCGCCCGTCACGACCACCGATGCCGCGGTCTTGCCCAGGCGCGCCGCGGCCTTCTCGCTCATGCCGGTCGAGGCCGCGGTCACATCGAACACGCGCACAATGGCCGAACCCTGCACCCGGCCCAGTGGTTGGGCCTTGCCCGTGGCCGCGTGCTCGCCCGCCGTACGACCCGCGCGATTCGCCGGACCCGCCAGCGGGACCCGCATGGGCGTATCCGCATACGTAAGCGGGTACTCCACGGCATCTCCCGCCGCGTAAATGTCGGGATCGTTCGTCTGGCAGTACGCATTGATGGCGATGCCGCCCGTTGGCCCGATTTCCAGCCCCGCGTCCATCGCCAGCGTCACCGACGGGCGCACGCCCATGCCCAGCACCACCATGTCGGCCGGCAGGCCAAGCCCGTTGTCCAGCACCACCCCCGTTACCGAAGTTCCCTCGCACTGGAACGCCTTCAATCCCGTGCCGACGTACACGCCAACCCCGTGCTTACGGAGCGTCTCCTCCACCATGCCGGCCATCTCGGGGTCGAGCGGCGCCAGCAGTTGCGGCGCGAGTTCAACCACATCCACCGCGATGCCGAGCCGGTGAAACTGCTCCACCATCTCCAGCCCGATGAAGCCCGCCCCCACCACCACCGCGCGCGCCGGCTTTCGCGTGTCGAGAAACGCCTTGATGGCGTCCGTATCCTCCACATTCCGCAGGGCGAACACGTTATCCGCGTTCGCGCCCGGCAGCTCCGGAATTATCGGGGCCGCGCCGGGCGCCAGAATGAGCTTGTCATACATCTCGACAAACCGCTCGCCGGTTTCGTGGTTGACTCCCTCCACCGCCTTCTTCTCCCGATCGATCCGGATCGCCTCGTGCAGTTGCTTCACCCGGATCCGAAACCGGTTCTCGAAAAGCGCCGGCTTCGCCACCAGCAGCTTCTCCCGCTCCACAATCTCGCCTCCGAGATAGTAGGGTAAACCGCAGTTTGCAAAGGAAACGTAGCCGTCCTTTTCGAGGAGGGTGATCTCGGCGTGCTCGTTGCACCGGCGGGCGCGGGTTGCGGCGCTTGCGCCTCCGGCAACGCCGCCTATGACCAGGATACGGGGGTGCTTGGACATGATGAATACTCCAAAAATGCGTGGATGGCGCCCCCGGGATACCCCTCCCCAATCGCGTTCCATTATGATAGGCTACGAACCGGATGAGTTCAAGGAATACACCCATGAAAACACTTCTGATCATGCGCCACGCCAAGTCCTCCTGGAAGCAGGAGGGCCAGCCCGACCACGATCGCCCACTCAATGATCGCGGCAAGCGCGACGCGCCGCGAATGGGACGACTCCTCGCCCGGCAGGGGCTTCGCCCGGACCGCATCCTCTGTTCCAGCGCCAAACGCGCCCGAAGAACCGCCGAAGGACTGGCCGGCCCACTCGATTGCGCCGGCGCAATCGAACTCCGCGACGATCTCTATGCCGCCGGTCCCAATGCCTACCTCGACGCCCTGCGCGCCCTCCCGCCCGAAGTCCGCACCGCCATGGTCATCGGGCATGACCCCGCCCTCTCCGAATTGGTATGCGCGCTCGCCGGTGAGGCCCTCGAAATGCCCACCGCCGCGATAGCGTGCTTCTCCCTTAACCTGTTGACCTGGGACGCGCTCGCCATGGACACGCCCCGCGAAATGCACGGACTCTGGCTCCCCAGGGAGCTCCCGGCATCCGAACCATGACACACGATAACCCCACCGACATCCTCCGCATCGACGAAACGTGGGCCCCGGACCATCAGGCCCTGGTGGCGCCCGTACGCCGTTTCGTCGAGGAGGACGTCCTGCCCCGCATCGCCCGCTGCCACCAGCACGAATCCTTCCCCGAGGAACTGATCGCGCCCCTGAAAGCGCTGGGCATTCTGGAGGCCGTGGCCGACGCCTCCCTCGACCCGATCACCTACGGCCTCATCAGCCGCGAACTGGAGCGCGGCAGTTCAACCCTGCGCAGTTTCCTCAGCGTGCAGGGTTCCCTCGTGATCGGCGCCATCCAGCAATTCGGCTCGACCGAACAGCAAAACCAATGGCTCGGCCCCCTCGGACGCCTCGACGCCTGGGGCTGCTTCGGACTCACCGAACCCGACTGCGGCAGCAACCCCGCGGGCATGCAAACGCGCGCCGAACGTACCGCCGGCGGATTCCGCCTCACCGGCGCCAAGTGCTGGATCACGAATGGTGTCCGCGCAAACGTCGCGGTGATCTGGGCAAAGCTGGACGGCCAGGTCTGCGGCTTCCTCGTTGAAACCGATCGGCCCGGCTTTTCCGCCACGCTCATGAAGGGCAAATGGAGCTTCCGCAGCAGCGAAACGGCCCAGCTCTTCCTGGACGGCGTGGAGGTCCCCGAAAGCGCCCTGCTGCCCGGCGCGAACTCCCTCGGCGCGGCCCTCAAATGCCTCGCGCGCGCCCGCTACACGATTGCCTGGGGCGTATGCGGGGCCGCGGCGGCCTGCCTCGAAGAAACCCTCGCCTACCTCAAGGACCGCACCCAGTTCGGCGGGAAACCCCTCGCCAGCCACCAGTTGATCCAGTACAAACTCGCCTGGATGGCCGCCGATCTCGCCGCCATGACCCTCATCGCGAAACAGCTCGGCGATATCAAGGCCACTGGCGAGCCGGAACCCGCCCAGATCGCCCTCGCCAAGATGCACAACTGCCGCAAGGCCCTCGAAATCGCCCGCACCTGCCGCGAACTCCTGGGCGCCAACGGGATTCATGACGAATACCACATCGGACGGCGCATGGTGGACCTGGAGACCGTGCTGACCTACGAGGGCACGGAAAACATCCACGCCCTAACCATCGGGGCCGCCATGACCGGCATCAAGGCTTTCGAGTGAGGGGCGACAACCCGCCGCGGCAACCGCTGCGCCGCCCAACATAGCCCGGTCACCATGGCGCCTCCACGGCGCGCCGCATATTCCGCACCCTCAGTAAAGCACGCTTACCCGTCCGCTCGATGGGCTGAGACATCGCCCGGAGCCGTCGCCCGGACATAGTCCAGGAAGGCCTGCGGATGTTGCTCCACCCAGTCGGCAGCCGAATAAAAACCATTGTCGCGAAGCCATCGAAGCGCGCCTCGGGGCTCCCATGGGCTCTCGCCAGCGGCCCCGGCCAGGGCGTTGAGACCCGCGATCGCGAATTCGGGCACGGGAATCGGGCGGCTTTCGTCATTGACCATTGTAATACCTTTCGCAGGCGATCTCTTTGCCGGCCCCAAAAAAAGGCGGCCAGCAATGCGCCACTTGAATTATTGTAGCACACCTCTATTGCTTCTATCCTCCGCGATGCCCGAAATGCTACCGCGTTCGCGTCATCCTGATAGAATCTCACGGAGATTCGTGCACCGCGTTCGCGACCCATATCACTATCCGCACGTCGTTTCTCCCGCGGCGGCCCGCACTTGGAAATGAATCCCGCACTCGGGTGGCGGCGGAGCGGCCACTACTCCCACGCCCGATTCGTCCAAACGCGGGCCCGGCGCATAATCGCGCTTTCAACGCCCACGAATATAAAAGCTATACAATTTTATGACGGTGTGTTACACTGAGATGTGACATCACCACACAAATCCGAATTCCCCGAAAGCGACCGGAAAAAAGCGCAGTCCAGAGAGCAGGATTTGTGCCGCCGGGCCCTCGAATCGCACTCCTACGATTCCATGAGCGACCGCGCATGGGTCGAGCTCTGCGAAAAAGTCGCGTCTTCAAGCCACCCGCAACTGCACGCCGAAGCGATCCCGGTGTCCGCATGTTCGGATACCGCGCCCGATAGGGCGGGGGAAGCTACCCATGCCCAGAAAAGAACATATTCTTCTGCTGAAACAGGGCATCGCACCCTGGAATACCTGGAGGATGGAGCATCCCAATGAGCAGCCCGACCTGAAGCACGCCAGCCTCGTTGGAATACAACTTGCCGGCGTCTATCTGCACGATGAGAATCTCATCCAGTCGAATCTGGACAAGTTGCAACGCACCGAAGCGCACCGCTCGCAGGCGATCCAGGACGGAACGCGGGCTCCGGATGCGGACTTGACCCACGTCAACCTCACGAAGGTTAATTTGCAGGATGCAATCCTTGAGGGAGCCAATCTTTCCGACGCAAACCTTACGTGGGCCAACCTGCGCGGCGCCAATCTCTCGGGAGCCAACATGAAGCATGCCAACTTGCGCCGCGCCGATTTGCGTTACGCCGATTTGCGGGACGCGAATCTTGAAAGAGCCGATCTGCGCGGAGCGGACCTCACGGGCGCCCGCCTGCACCGGTGTAACCTGCGAAAAGCGGATCTCCAGAATGCGGATCTGGTGGGCGCGGATTTCAGCGAGAGCTCACTCGAACGCGCCGCGCTCTGCAAGTCGGACCTCACAAAGGCCGTTCTCACCAGCGCCAACCTCGTTCGAGCGGACCTCAAGAGTGCGATTCTCGACGGCGCGGATTTCCAGAACGCCAATCTTAAGAACGCCAACCTCGCCGGTGCACGGACGGAACGCGTGCTGAACATGAATACCGTGACGGCGTAACGTTTCGCCGGCCGCCAGCCACTACCAGAAATCGAGACCAATGCGATGGGTGACAAGAGCCAGAAAGACAAGAACAAGCAAGGCAAACAAAAAGCCGTGAAGGAAGCCGCCACGCAGAAAAAGAAGAAAGAACGGCAGGAAAAGGCCCCCGCCTTGGGTCCAGCCAAAAAATAAGGCCCCTTCCCCAACACGGCCAATCCCGGCTCTTCGGATTCCGTCACGTTGTGCGGTTTACTCTTGCGCCAAAAGCCGCGCCTGCTGCCCTCCCCATCGGCCCTAATCCCGTTTGCGCCCCGCCCGCCGCCGGAGCAGCGCCTGGATCCGGTCCTGCCGTGCCTCGCTGTACGGCAGCGCGAGAAACACCAGCGCGGCGATAACGAACCACAGCCCAACCCCCGGGCCAAACAACAGCGCAATGCGCCACCCCGCCTCGGGCGGATGCGCCGCCGCGGCCGGGTCAAGGCCAATCGCGTCGAGCATGACGCCCGTCAGCGCTAGTCCGAGCGCCCGAGCCAGCTTCGTCGCCATCGTCCAGACGCCATAGTACAGCCCTTCCCGGTGTTTCCCCGTCTTGAGCTCGTCATAGTCCACCGCATCCGCAACCAGCGCCTCAAACAGGATGACCGCGCCCGCCGCCAGCCCGCCAATACCGCACGCGAAAACCAGCACCGGGGCGATTTGGCCCGGGGGAAGCAGCGGGTAGGTGATCGCCGTCATCGCCCCGAGCGCCAGCGCACCGTAGAATGCAGCGGCCTTCTTGCCCGCGCGCCGCGCGATGGCCAGCCACATCGGCACCGACGCGCTCACCAGGAGAATGAACACCCCCAGGATCAGCGCAATGTCGCGCTCGCCAAGCCCGAGCCGAATCTTGTAGTAGTAAACTCCCAGCGACGCATTGATCGTCCGGCCCGATTGCGCGATCACAAACGCGATGACCAGGGGCAGAAACAGCGGGTTGCCGAGCACGCGTCGCGCTTCGTGAAAGCACCACCGCGGATCCAGCGCCCCGCCTTCGCGCCGTCCCGCGCGCGCCGGTGTATCGTGCCGGCGGACGGCGATCGTCGAAATCCAGGCCGTTGCGATTACCGCCGCGGCAAGGATCCACGCCGTCGCGCCCCGCGATTCCCGCAGCGCCGCCGCCGCACCCGCCGGCTCGGCCGCATCATAGAGCAACCCCGGCAGCAGCGCCCCGATCAGAAAGCCTCCGTTGCGCGCCAGCAACCGCCAACCGAAAAGCTCGGCGCGATCATTCCGATCAGACGTCATCTCCCCCGCCAGCGCGGTATACGGTACCGATAAAATGGTATACGACGTATTCAGCAGCAGATACGCCCCGAGCAGGTACGCAAATTTACCGGCCTGCGTCTCCAGCGCGGGCGGCCAGAACAGCACCGGAACGGAAACCGCGAAAAGAATCCCGCCCGCCGCCATGTACGGACGCCGCATCCCCCACCGCGTATGCGTGCGATCCGAGACCGCCCCCATAAGCGGATCCGTGACCGCGTCCCACGCAACCGCGATCGCAAGCGCATAGCCCGCCAGGCTCGCCTGCAACCCAACCGCCCGCGTGTAAAACTCCAGCAGAAACAGCTGAAGCATCACCTCGACCCCAGCCATACCAAAGTCGGCCGCGCCATAGCCAGCCTTCATACGCCGGGAAAGCGGTATAGGTCTGATACTACTATCCGTCATTTTCTTGTTTCTTCAGCAAGATTTCCCAGCACCTCACAGCTCAATCTGTTGAAGCGGAACCGTTTGGCGAAATAATGGATTGGACGCCATCTTCGGTCTCACGCACGCGATCGCGCCAGCTGCGCGGTCCGCCGTCGGCGCATCTTCAATCCGCACAGAGCGGATCAATTCCGCGCCAGTCTTCCCAACGCGATGCCTTGGGCCGCGCTGGCCCTTCGGGCCGAACATGCCCGCTCAAACCAGTCGTCATTACGCAGTTTCTTTATGATCTTTGTGCCCTTTGTGGCTACCAATCCGATCCGCCACGCGCGCCACTCTCGCATCCCAACCCGGATCGCATCCTCACACCCTGGCATGGAGAATCCCGACTCATTCGTGTGCATTGGTGTCCATTCGTGGTTTAAAACGCGCCCTCATTCAACCTCCCAATCCATCCACCTACAAAAATCGCCCTATGCGCTCTCTGCGTTCTCTGCGGTTAACGACTCTTCTCTGTTTCTCTTCGCGCCCTTCGTGACCTTCGTGGTGATCAATTCTTTGCTTTCGGCCAGAGGCTACCCCGCGTTCAATAAGGCCTACCATACATGCCAGCGGGATCGCCGCGCCACGTTATTGCAGGGCAATCGCATTTAAACCCAATCACGGCATTTGGGCGTAAACTTGAGTTGATTTGGAGCCTTGAATCAATGAAAGTGAGCGTGTTGGAGCGCCGGCATCTCTGCCGGCAAGGTCCGGAATTCGCCGCAGGCGAAATGCCAGCGCTCCAACACGCGCCCTTTTTTACATCTCAGGTGGTTCGTATGGCGCTCGGCTCGGACAGGGAGTTTAAATGCGATTGCCCTGCAGGTCATTCCGAGCCGCTGGCTGTCTCGCGCGGCAACACCGTCATCGGTAGCCCACCGCGCGGGCGCAGCGTAATGCGCGGGTCGATTCCCGGCCGGGGCTGTCCCTCCGTCGCCAGGCGCCACCGCCGCCCGATGGTCGCAAGCACAAGCACCGCCTCCATCATCGCGAAGCGCTCTCCGATGCACTTCCGGGGGCCCGCGCCAAACGGAAACCAGGCGTCGCGCGGGCGGGTCTCCCGCTGTTCGGGGGCAAAGCGGTCGGGGTCAAAGCGCTCGGGATCCGGAAAAAAACGCGCATCCCGATGGCTGACATACGGGCTCAACAACACCTGGGAGCCTGCCGGTATCGCATACCCCAGAATCGTGATCGGCCGAAGCGCTTCGCGCCCGAACAGGTAGGCTGGCGGATACAGCCGCAGCGTCTCTTCCACGATCTGCCGCGTATACGGGAGCAGCGCGAAGTCCTCCATGCCGGGTGTCCGATCGCCGATCGCCGCATCCACCTCCGCGTGAAACCGCGCCTCAACCGCCGGATTCTCGCCCAGCAGGCGCCAAGCCCACGCCATCGTGTTCGCCGTCGTCTCGTGGCCCGCCAGGAACAGCGTCAGCACTTCGTCCCGCAAGGCTTCGTCGCCCAGCGGCGCGCCGCTCTCCTCGTCGCGCGCCGCCATCAGCATGTCCAGCAGGTCGCCGCCGCCCCCTTTCGCCCGGTGCTCCCGGATAATCCGATAAACAATGGCGTCCAGCCGCCGAATGGCCCGGCGGAATCGCCGCACCCGCCGCAATGGCAACCGCGTCAGGATCGGCGCCAGCGGATGCAGCAGAATGCTGTCCGCCTGCATGATGTCCTCGATCGCATCGGCCACGCCTTGCTTGTCCTCGGCCACCTCGGAATTGAACAGCGTCTTCCCCACCACATCCAGCGCCAAAGCCATCATCTCGCGCATCACATCGATCCGCTGCCCCGCCTCCCAGCGCCCCGCCGCCGCCACCGCATACCGCACCATCGTCGTCGCGTAGTCCGCAATGCGCGCGCTGTGAAACGCCGGCTGCATCATCCGCCGCCGGCGAAGGTGCGCCGCGCCCTCGTTCAGCAACAGCCCGTTCCCCAGCACCGGACGGAGAAACAGCTGGTGCCCCGTGTCCTTCATTACATCGCGGTGCGCGCCCGACAGCAGTTCCTGCACCGCCTCGGGATCGTTCACCAGGTACACCCGGCCCTTCGCCCCCTCCAGCATCGCAATCCGACCGTACCGTTTCAGCACCGACGCCACGGGGGTGATCCGATCATGACACATCGACAGGAGCGGCCCTAGGGAACCGATAGGGCCCGGACCGGGCGGATCCGTTCCCGCACCACGCCGCACACCGCGTGCATGCCTTGATACCACGTCCATGGGAGATCTCCTGGGCCGCACCGCGGCCGTTGTCCCGTCTGGAAATGAGGATAGCAAATCGTCCAATATATCGTCCAGAAAATATAGACAAAAAATTAACACAATGACACTCCACCGGGAACCGCAACAGGTTCCGTGCCGTGGCTTGATTCAGGTATACTCCCACGAGGAGGAGCGAGAAGAACCGCATCTATACCCTTGGTTGGGAGGGAGAGCGTCCAGACGCGCCCCGCCCGCCTGCCCCGGAAACATGCCCGTATGCAGATGCACCGGACAATCCTGATCGCCGCAACGCTTGCGGGGATGGCGTTGCTGCTGGCCCTGGATCAGTGGCATCGCGCCCGATTTGCCGAGAAGAATCACGCCCAACTGGAGCGCACCCTTCAGGAATCGGTGCGCGAACTCGAACAGCGCCTCGAGATCCGGATCCTGGCGGTCGATGATCTGCGCGCCTTCCTGCTCGCCTTGCCTGAAGCGCCGGATCAAAGTGCATTCGACGCCATCGCCACCCAACTCCTGAGAAATTACCCAGCCCTACGGACATTGCAGTTTGTCGGCCCCGATCACCTGATCCGCTTTACCTACCCGCTGACCGGCAACGAGGATGCCGTCGGGCTCGATCTCATGACGCGGCCGGCCGCACCGTACGTCGAAAGGGCAATGGCCACACGGATGACCGTGCTCAACGAACCGACCGTCACCGTTCAGGGCGTGCTTGCGGTTGTGGCGCGCTCGCCCCTTTACGCAGGAGACACCTACCTCGGCCTGACCCAGGGGGTGATCGAAATCAACACCTTGCTTGAGGAAGTCGCGGCGCATCTACCCACGAATGTGAGCTACGCCGTCGCGCTGGAAGGGGCGCTGCCGTTCTGGGGGACCGAGCCCGCCGGCGCCGCCCGCGTCAGCGCGCCCGTTCGCGCGGGTGATCGCATCTGGACCGCATCCCTCGGCTGGGCGGCGCCCCCGCCCGGCGCGGACCCCTCCACCATCGCGCTCATCTGGGGGCTCGGCGGCCTCGCGCTCACCAGCATCCTCGCGCTCGTCCACCTGGCGCTGCGGCGCGTCACGCGGCTTTCCCAATCGGCCACAGAAAGCGCACAGGCCCTGCACGCCAGCGAAACCCGTTTCCGGGTGCTCTTCGAACATGCGTTTGAAGGCATCCTGATTGCCGAAGCGGGCTCCGGGAAAATCGTCTACGCCAATCCGGCTCTTTGTGGCATGCTCGGCCACCCCGAGGATGCCCTCTCGGGCGCCTGTCTTAAACGTACTCTGGCCGTGCGTGACCAAGATTCCGCGCCCGCGTTGCCGCCCGCCGACGCCCTGGACGGAGGCAGCGTGCAACGGACGGATGTCGCCTGCCCGCACGCGGACGGCTCCACCGTCTTCGTGGATATCACATGGACCCACATGCAACTGGACGGCACAGCCTACCACGTGGGATTCTTCCGCGATATCGGCGACCGAAAGCGCGTGGAAGCCCAAAGCGAGGCGGCGCTCGCCCAGCTGCAACTCACCGTGCAGGCCACCAACATCGGCCTGTGGGACTGGGACCTGCTCACAAACGAAGTCTATCTTTCGCCCGAGTGGAAACGTCAACTGGGATACGAAGACAGCGAACTGCCCAACGAATACGCCGAGTGGGAATCCCGGATCCATCCGGAGGATCGCGCTCAGGTCCTCGCGGCCATCGCCGCGGCGGCCCAGCCCCCCTTCCCGCCCTACGCGCCGGAATTCCGGCTCCGCCACCGCGATGGCTCCTACCGATGGCTGCTCGTGCGCGGTAAGGTGCTGCACGATGCGCACGGCGCGCCCTTCCGCATGCTCGGGTGCCACATCGACATCACGGACCGGCGCCAGGCCGAGGAGGAGTTGCGCGCGGCCACCGACCTGCGCGAACGCACCCTCGAAAGCCTCAGCGAGGTCGTGATCGTCGTCGACCCCGCCACCCGCACCATACAGCAATGCAACGCGGCCGCGGAGCGCGTGTTTGGATACTGCGCGGACGAGCTCATCGGAAAATCCACCGAAATCCTCCATGTCGACCGAGCACGCTATGAAGCCTTCGCCCGCGCCAGCGAGCCCATGCTCGAGCGCGGCGAAGCATTTCACGCCAGTTTCGAAATGCGCCGCAAGGACGGGACCCTGATCCAGACCGAAAACACCGTGGCGACGCTGAGTCCGAGCAAGGGATGGCGCGCGGGCGTCGTGAGCGTCGTGCGCGACGTCACCGGGCAGCGGCAGCTGGAATCCCGGCTGCGCCAGGCACAGAAAATGGAAGCCATCGGCACGCTCGCCGGCGGGATCGCCCACGATTTCAACAACATTCTCGCCGCCATCATCGGCTACAGCGAGCTCGTCCAGGCCCAGCTCGACCCCGGCAGCGAAGAATATGGCGACCTGGAGGGCGTGCTCGCCGCCGCAAACCGCGCCCAGAGCCTCGTCCAGCAAATCCTCACCTTCAGCCGGCAGGTCGAGGAAGTCCGGCAACCCGTCGATCTCGTGGAGGTCGTCGAAGAAGCGCTGAAACTCCTTCGCCCCTCCATCCCAACCACCATCGAGATCGAGGCAAACGTGGGAGACAGCCCGCAGCCCGTGCTCGCGGATCCCACCCAGATGCACCAGGTGATCGTGAACCTCTGCACCAATGCCTACCAGGCCATGGAGGAAAGCGGGGGCCGCCTCTCCATCGCGCTCGGTCGAACCAGCGGCGAACTCCCGCCCGAACTGCCGCCGGGCGAGTACGTGCGCATGGTGGTCCGCGATACCGGCTGCGGCATGGACCCCGCGTACCTCTACCGCGTCTTCGATCCCTTCTACACCACCAAACCCCAGGGAAAAGGCACCGGGCTCGGCCTCGCGACTGTCCACGGCATCATCACCGCCCACGGCGGAGCGATCACCGTGCAAAGCGCGCCCGGCAGCGGAAGCACCTTCGAAGTATTCCTGCCGTTTGCCACCGAGCCGGTCCTCCCCGCGCCCGGCGAGGAGCCCCCCGTGCGTGGCGGTTCGGAGCGCCTCCTGCTGGTCGACGATGAGGAGGCGCTGGCCAACCTGCTCCAAAAGGCGCTGGAGAAATTCGGCTACAACGTCCACGCCCTTACCAGCAGCACCGCCGCGCTCGAATTGCTGAAACAAGAACCCGGCCGCTTCGATCTCCTCGTCACCGACCTCACCATGCCGCGGATGACCGGGCGCCAGCTCATCGCCGAGGTGCGCGGCATCCGCCCCGATCTCCCCGTCATTCTCGTCACCGGATTCTCCGACAACGGACTCCTCGAGGATCTGGCGAGGCTGGGCGTCTCGACTGTCCTCACAAAGCCCGTCAAGCCCCGAAACCTCGCCCGTATCGTGCGCGACGTGCTGGACGCCGGCGCATTCCCCGCAAACGCTCCCTGACGGCTGGACCGCGCTCCCCCCAGCGAAAACCGTGCAAGAACTGCGCGGGACTTGCGCAAAACCTGCACAGCCCCCCAGAACGAATCCCGGATCGCCCTCCTTAACCGCCTTCATTGCAGCATCTTAAACACCTCTTCGACCATGGCCCGCCAATTGCTCTTCATCAGGCAGGGGCGGAAATGAGCCGCCCGAACAGAAACGTCAATGCTACCGGGAAGAACTCGCCATGAACACGAACCGCAAATTCAACCTCCGGGCCATGACCTCCTTAACCGTTTCCATGAGCTTCCTCATGCTCACGCTGTCGGGCGTCATTCTTTACCTGTCGCCCAAGGGTAGAGTCGCCAACTGGACCGGCTGGAGCATGATCGGCCTCAGCAAGGAAGGATGGGGGAGCGCGCACACCACCATGGCCCTGCTCTTCCTCGTGGCAAGCGCGGCGCACATCGCTTACAACTGGCGGCCCTTGCTCAAGTACCTCAAGATGCCACTCGCCGCGGGCGCAAAACGGAGCCGCGCGGAAATGGCCGGCGCGCTCGCCCTCACGCTCATGGTCTTTGTCGGCACCCTCTACAGCGTGCCCCCGTTTGGCGCCGTGGCCGAACTCGGTGAGAACATCAAACAGTACTGGGAGATGCGCAGCGTAGTTGGGCCGTATCCCCACGCCGAAGAAGACACCCTCGAAATGTTTGCGAACAAGCTCGGGCGCGGGCCGGAAGAACTTCAGGAGCGCCTCGCATCCAAAGGCCTCGCCGTGGACGACATGTCGCAAACCGTCCAGGAACTCGCACATCAGAACAACATGGCGCCCGCCAGCTTGTTCGCGCTGCTGAGCAGTGGCGGCGCCGCGGCGGGACCGTCGGGCGATTATGCATCACGCGGCGGCGCGGGCGGGGGGGGCTTCGGGCGAAAGACCCTGGCCCAGGTTTGCGCGGAGGGCAACGTGGATCTCGAATCGGCGATTGCGCGCCTGCATCAGCGTGGCATCGCGGCAACCGGCCAGGACAACGTCCGTACGCTCGCCGACCGCGTCAACATGACGCCCGGCGAGCTCCTGGCCGCAGCCGGCATCGACACAGGCCACTGAACCCTTCAGCCCGTACTCCCCGGAATCAACCGCCCCTGCCGCCAACGCGGTGGGGGCGGCTCATCAAGGACACAGGCATTCCTGCCTGTGAAAAGAGCCTCATCAGGGACACAGGCATTCCTGTGATACGCGCACTACTCCTGCGGTGACCAGAGCGTATACGGATCCCCCCACCGCGTCATCTCTTCCCGAAGCAGGGCCTCCATTCGCGCGCGCTCTGCCGCGTAGCGCGGGTCCTCCGCCAAATCCACCTGCAACTCGCCCGGCGTGTGCCCCGTGGCCGCGATCACCTCGGGCGCGTGGTGTTCCAGCACATACTCGTGCGGATTCTCCCGCAGGTTGAACAGCTGCGTCTCCCGCACTTCCCCATCCAGCACGTCGTACTGGATCAACTTCCAGTCGCCACGCCGCACACTGCGCATACCCGGCTTCGTTCCCCCCGAGTACACCCCGTACAACGTGTCGCGCACGGTCTCCACACGCCCCTCCAGCACCGGGCGAATACTCACGCCCTCCACCGTCGACGGAATATCGATACCGGCAAGATCACACAGTGTCGGCAGCACATCCATGAGATACAGATTGCCCTGCGCCCGCGCCTCCGCCGCGATACCCGGACCACGCGCAATGAACGGTACCCGCCATGTGTGCTCATACAGGTTCTGCTTGCCCATCAGCCCGTGACGGCCCACCGACATGCCGTGATCCGCCGTGAAGATGATATACGTATTGTCCAGCTCGCCCATCTCCTCCAGCTTCGCCAGCACCCGCCCAATTTGGATGTCGATATTCTCGATGCACGCGTATTCCCGACCGGTCTCGTTGCGGACCGTCGCCGGATCGCGGCTCCGCAGCACCCCCGGAACCGCCACCTCGTCCCGAAGTTCCGGATGCCCGTGGTGAAATGGGTGCGCGGGAAGCCACTGATCCGGCAGCGGTGGCGCGGACGGATTCGCCGCGCCCGGGTTCTCCGGATCCCAGTCATTCGTCGCGCCGTATTTCGCGAGCAATTCGGGCGTGCCGTTCCGCACGTCGTGGGGGTGCGAAAAGCCATAGTAAATCAGAAACGGCTCCGTCGCGCCCGACGCTTCGCGCCCGGAGAGATACGCCATCACCTGATCGCCGTGCCAAGCGCTGCCCTCCTCCGCGTTCCCTTCGCGGCACGTCTTGTCCCGCACCGTCTTGAACTGCGCATTCGCATCCGCGTAGCTGTTGCCAATCTTGCACGTGCGGAACGTGTCGTACCCCGCGCGGTTGAACACCGCCGGGAGCGTCTGCGACGCAATATCCGCGGGTACACGCGGCGGAACCGCCTCGTAAGGCGTGCGGTTCCCCGGAATGCGCCAGACCGATCGCCCCGTCATGATCATCGTCCGCGAGGGAAGGCACACCGCCCCGCTCCACGCGCCCATGTGGTAGGCCCCGTCAAAGGTCATCCCCTCCGCCGCAAGCCGATCAATATTCGGCGTCTCGCACACGGTATTGCCATACGCCGAGAGCGTCTCCTGCGCCTGATCGTCCGTCAGGATGAAGACGAAGTTCGGACGTTTCGCCGCGGCCTCGACCGCCGCATGGGACACCGCCGCAAACAGCAGCGAACCCGCTGCCAACACCAGAAACGCGGAATAACGCATAGAACCTCCCGAATGACTCACGTTCAGCCAGGCCGCCGGGAACCGGAGCCGCCCGGTGGCGGAAGCGCCATGATTTCATGTTCGCTCCGCCAATGCAAACCGCGCGTGCTCCCCCCCGTGCGCCTACGCGTATTTCTCGCGCAACCGCCGCGCAGCCTCCACTTCGTTCTTCAGCTTGATATAGACCTCGTCGATGTCGACCTGGGCGGCCGATCCGGGCGCGAAGCCGCAGTCCGGGTTGAGCGTGATGCGCTCGGGCGCAAGGTACTGCAACGCCTTTTCCACCCGCGCGACAATGGTCTCGGGCGAATCGATCTGGCCGGGGTGGCAGCTCACGCACCCGAGGCCGATTTCAATGTGCTCCGGAAGTTCACGGAATACCGACATATCGCCCGCGCCCGGCGTCGTGAACTCCATCGTGACGTGGTTTACCTTCAGCCGGACGAGCTGCTTGAGAATCGGATCGTAGCCCCCCGTGTGCTCCGCCTCGCCCCGCACGCGCGCGCCGGCGCGCCGGCAAAGGTGCACCGCCGTCTTAACGCCCGTGATCCCCTCCACTACCGCATTGTCCATGTCGGTGGCGAAATCCGAGGCGCGCGTCGCGTCGTCGTACTGGCCGCGCACCCCCGCATCCACGAAAAGGCACAGATGCGGATCGTCAATCTGTACAATGTGCACCCCCTCGTCCCGAAGCAGCTCCAATTCCCGCCGGAGCACGGGCACGCAATCCTCGATGAACGCCTCGCGGGTGGGGTAGGCGCCAACGGACCGCTCGGGATCCCACATGCGCTCGCCGAGCAGTGCGGGAGCCGGCAGGGTCGCCTTAACCGGCCGATTCGTGATCTGTTTCAGGAAGCGCACCTCGTTCGCGATGAAGCCCGGGGCCTTCGGAGACAGCCGCTCGGTCACAACCGTCCACGGACGGCCGTCCGCCGGATTCCTGCTCAATTCGAAGCCATGGGCAAGTTCCGCAATAACGCCGATATACGACTTCCGCCACCACTCGCCGTCGGTGATGATGTCCAGTCCCGCCGCCTCCTGCATCGCCACGGCGTACCGGATGGCGTCGCCCATATGGCGCTGATACGTCTCCGCGTCGTACGGGGCGTCGTCCGCAATAAGATCTTTCACGAATGCCGGGCGCGGCAGCGAACCGATGACAGAGGTCGGAAAGAGGGGCAACGTGCGCATGGATTACCTCGCGAGGTGCTTTGAGACCCAGAATTCGCGCGCGTAGTCGAGGTCCTGCTGGGTGTCGATTTCAATGTAGCCGCCGGGTGTGTCGGCGTGCGCCATGTGGGCGCCGCCCTCCAGCATATCCTGAAGGAGGTGAATGAAATAGGCCTTCTCAAAGACCTTCGCCTCGCGGAAGGGCTTGCCGGCGTGCTTCTCGCGCGCCGCGTGGTAGGCCTCCCGAAGCTGGGCGGCGCCCGCCGCGGAAAACTTCGCCACACCGATAAACTCGCCATGCGCGTGGTGATCGTGCAGCTCGCGGTGGATTTCAATCACGCGCCCGTTCTCCACCGCCACCTTCTCCGCGTCGTCGGTGGGGTGCTCGGTGCGCTCCGTATACCGGTCCATCCACGCGGTGTCGACGCCGATCGCAATGTCCGCCGGATGGGTCTTGAGGTCGGCCACGACGTTCGTGTTGAACAGAATATCCGAATAACAGCAGATAAACCCGTCCGCCATGCGGTCCTCGGCGTAAAACAGGGACGCGAGAATGTTGTTGTCCGGCCACGCGTCGTTGTGGCGGAATTCAAAGTGCGGGTACGCCTCCCGAACCTTCTCGATGCGGTAGCCGCCGATGAAGCAGATGCGGTCGAGACCATTCTCCCCGAACGCCGTAACGGCCCAGTCCAGAATGCGCCGCCCCTCCACCTCCGCAAAGCACTTGGGGGAATCTTCGGTCGTCGGCATCAGGCGCGCGCCACGCCCCGCGCCAATAATAATTACCTGCATGTTCAATCCTTTCAATGCGCACGGGCATCCGAACAATGAACTTATCGATATACGGGAACACGAAGCGATACGGGTGTGCCACGGTCAAGCCCGGAAGGGCTTGCCCGTGCCGCATTGCCAAACCCACTTCCGGGCGCCGCGCAATTCCTGCGTCACATAGTACGTGCTGAAGCCAACTATGTTCGCAACCACGAAGCAATCCGGGTGTGCCACGGTCAAGCCCGGAAGGGCTTGCCCGTGCCGCTTTCCCAGAGCCACGAGAGTCAGGCTCGCGCCCGAGGCCGCACATTCCAGAGCAGCCCGGCGAACACGGCGGCGGCAAAGGCCCAACCGGCCCAGATGTAGATGGCCACCTGCCACCCGCCATGCGCCGGATCCTTGAAGTAACCCGTGACGATGTCACCCGTCGCCGCGCCCATATACCCCATGAAATTCACAAAGCCCACGGCCGCTGCCGACGTGCCCTGGCGCGCCAGATCCGACGGGGCCGTGCCAACCAGCAGCACCTGCGGCCCGTAAATGCAGAAGCCGATCAGCACGAGCAGCACAAGCGTGGCCGGAACGCTCGTCTGGGATACCCTTTCGTAGAGCAAGGTCAACACGCCGAGCAGGACCAACAGCATGCAGATTACCGGCGCGCGGCGGCTGCCGAAAAAGCGATCCGTCATCCAGCCCGCCCCGTAGGACCCGGCCACCGCGCCGATCGGCAACACCACATACTTCAGCGAGGCGCTGCCCACGCCCGTTTCCTGCACCTCAATCAAATGCGCCACGCCCCAGTCCAGAAAGCCATAGCGGCTCGCGTTCATGAGGCCGAGCGAGATGCCCAGGAGCCAGAGCGCCGGATTGGTCGCCGTCAGGCGGGCCACTTCCAGGAATCCCAGCCGAACGCGCGGAGCCGGGGGCTCATGGCCCGCGCCAGCCACAGGCGCCGGCGGAACTTCCCTCAGAAAAAACAGCATCACCAGAGCCGCGAAGGCAAGCAGGATCGCCGGCACATAGAGCGCCGCGCGCCAGCCCAGGTACTCCGCCGACTGGCCCGCCACGAAGTACGTCAGGCCCAGCGTGATCTGGTAGCCCGTGCCAATAATGCCGATGGCCTTGCCCCGCCGCTCCACGGGAATCCAATCGCTTGTGACACGCATGCAGGGCGACCAGCCGAGCGACTGGCTGTACCCGTTGAAGGCCCAGATGAACAGGAGGAAGTAGAAGCCCGTGCTGAAGCCGAAAAGCACATTCAGCCCCGCCGATGCGAGCATGCCCACCGCAAGCATGATGCGCGGGGAAAAGCGCTCCGCAAGCTGCCCGTTGATCAGCTGGCCAACGCCATAGCTCAGCTTGAGCGACGCCAGGATCAACCCCACCTGGCTGCCCGTCAGGCCCAATCCTCCCTCCGCCAACGGCGCTTCCATCCCGGGCACCGCCGCGGAAATATTCGTGCGGCAGAAGTAAAACGCCCCATACGTCATCCAGATAAGCCAGACCGTTTGCAATTCCGCGCCCGAGAAGCGGCGGGGATTGCCCTTGGTTTGAACTCTGGTCTGATCGGCGCTCACGCGGTCTGGACTCTCTCGCGAGCACGGCCCGGCGGGTGGCTCAGGGGTTCCAATGCGGCGCAATCTCGGGAATTACCCAACGATCCAGGCGGCCCGCGCCCGGAATGCGCTGCCCAACACGCCCGGGAGTATAGCCCTCCCGCGCCAGTTCAGGCAAACGCCGGGCGCCGCGTCAGCACGTGAAAAGGGGAACGCCCAGCTTCCCGGCGGCGCGCTGGAGCGACTTGTCCAGCGTGGCCAGCGGGAGGTCCCGGCGCATGGCGAGATCCAGATAGGAAGCGTCGTATGTGGAGAGTTGATGATCGCGAGCCAGGACGAATACTTCATTCAGCATACGGGCCGGCGGCTCTTGCTCAACTCGGATCTGCATTTCACTCAAATCTTTGAGAATGCCTACGCTTTCGTCCAGGGTGATACGGCCCCGGCGGGCGGCCACAAGCAACGAATTGCCCAGTTCAAGGGGGCATACAGACGGCACAACGGGCGTCTGCTCCACGAGAGCATTCAAAACGCTGATCGCATAATCATCCACTTCATCGTCAAAGTACCAGGCAAGAATTACAGAGCTATCGGTCACGATCTCGCCCAATCTACCGCCTGCCTTCTTCAATCAAGCCCCGAACCGTTAAATCCGGACCGAGTGTGTGATTTTTCCGAAATTCCCCGATCCTCGCTATCGTAGCCGCCACTTTTTGCCTGTCTCTGGCTTCCGGCGGAACGAGTACCGCTACCGGAACACCCTGCCGGGTGATCGTGATGGACGACCCCTGCGCGACTCGTTCCAGCAATTGGGAAAAGTTCGTCAGGGCTTCCTGATCGGCTATCGTTTCCATGGGTTGATCTCCGCTTCGGTTGCAAGCCGTTGCTGCAGGTTATATTGTAGCACGAGTTTCCTCTTGCGGCTGCCAAAAGCCAGCAGCCGTTCAACGAATCGACACCGTGTGTTGTACAATATCGAAGTTTCAGTCGCAGCACCCCGTCACCCGTCCCTCGCGGCGGAGGAGATACACCATGCCCCACACCCCCACACGCCGGCAATTCCTGGCAACCACCGCCGCCGTCGCCGCGCCCCTGATCATCCCCGCGTCCGCCCTCGGCCGCGATGGAGCCACCGCCCCCAGCGAGCGCATCACCCTCGGCGCCATCGGCACGGGCAACCGCGGCATGAGCAACCTGGCCGCATTCAAGGGCGACCCCCGCGTCCAGATACTCGCCGTGTGCGACGTGGACAAAGCCCACCGGGACCAGGCCGCCGACCTGGCCGGCCTCGGCGCGGACGCGGCCTGCAACGACTACCGTGAACTCCTCGCGCGCGAAGACATCGACGCCGTCTCCATCGCCACCCCGGATCACTGGCACGCGCTGAACACCATCCACAGCGCGGCGGCGGGCAAGGATATCTTCTGCGAAAAGCCCCTCTCCCTCACCATCGCCGAAGGCCGCCGCATGGCCGATGCCGTCGCGAAGCACAACGTCGTCCTCCAGACCGGCACCTGGCGCCGCTCCATGCCCATGTGCCGCCGCGCCTGCGAACTCGTGCGCAACGGCTACATCGGTGAACTCAAGACCATCGAATGCGGCGTGCCCGAGGGCTACGCCATCCGCGGCGAGTTCAAGCCCGGCTACCCCGTCGAACCCGTCCCCGAAGGCTTCGACTACGACCGCTGGCTCGGGCCCGCCCCCGAAAAGCCCTATACCCCCGCCCGCTGCCACTTCAACTTCCGCTGGCTCCTCGATTACAGCGAAGGCTACATCTCCGATTGGGGCGCGCACTACTACGACATCGCGCAGTGGGGCGCCAACATGGACGCTACCGGCCCCGTCCACATCGCCGGAACCGCCGAATTCCCCCGCGGCGGCTTTTTCGACGCCTCTATCAAGCACCTCATCGAATTCGAATACGCCAACGGCCTCCGCCTCATCGCGCTGTCCACCAGCGACAACAAGCGCTACGGCATCAAGTTCATCGGCAGCGAAGGCTGGCTCCACGTGGAGAGCAACGATATCACCTCCAGCATCGCGGGCATTAACGACGTGCAGCTCAAGGAGGGCGACGAGCGCCTCTACGCCAGCGACAACCACGTCGCCGATTTCCTCGACTGCGTCGCATCCCGCAAACAACCCGCCGCACCCATGGAAGCCGGCCACCGCACCGCCACCATCTGCCACCTGGGCCACATCGCCGCCACCCTGAAGCGCGAACTCCACTGGGACCCCGCAATCGAAGAATTCAAGAACGACCCCGCAGCCAACGCCCTCCGCGACCGCCCCATGCGCGGAAACTGGGACGCATGAGTCGCCGGGCCGGAAGAAATCACGCTCCAACCCGCTGGAGATTTTCGGTCCGATCAGCCGCTGCGGGCGCGTGGGCCAGTCTATTCTGGGGCGATCCTGTCTCCAATGGGACACCTTGGCGCCGGGGTGCGCGGAAATTGCCGACCAAAGCATCGAAAACCTGACTATGGTAGTTATTTGACTCGCGGGGGAGCGGCGGGATAAAACGCCTTGCACGGCACAACCGACGGGAGCCCGCAATGCTGATTCGCCTTTTCTCGCTTGTCTTCTTGTTTTCTGTTGTGGCCCTCCTCGGGGCCGCCGGCGCGGAGACGCTCACCGGAGAGGTCGTTTCCATCGCGGATGGGGACACCGTAACCGTGCTTAGGGCGGAGGAACAGGTGAAGGTGCGCCTGCATGGCGTGGATGCGCCCGAGAGCGGGCAGGACTTTGGCCGGGCGGCGCGCGACTACGTGGCGGAGCGTTGTTTTCGGAAGGAAGTGACGGTCTTCGTTACCGATACGGACCGGTACGGGCGGAAGGTGGGGGTGGTGATCCTGAAGGATGGGCGCGTGCTGAACCACGAGTTGGTCGCGGCCGGCCTGGCGCACTGGTATGCGCGCTATGCGCCGGAGGACGAGGCGCTGCGCCGCCTGCAGGAGGAGGCGCGCGCGGCGCGGCGAGGGCTCTGGTCGCGGCCGGATGCCGTCACGCCGGAAGCGTTCCGGCGGGGCGAGGGCCGGAGCGGGATCGCGCCGTACAACCCCCCATCGGCGGGAACCGGGCCCGAGGCGCGGAGCCAGGACACGGCCCCCGCGGATCGCGCGCTGTTGTATGTCACAGATACCGGAACCAAGTACCACCGCGGCTCGTGCCGCATGTTGCGTTCGAGCAGGCGGGCCATCGCGCGCGAACAGGCGGAGCGAGACTATGAACCGTGCGGGATCTGTCTGCCGTAGCGAAAAGCCGCGTGGCGCGGCATTCCGGGAGCAAAATCATGAAGCGTAGAACCTTTCTGCGGGGCGCGGCGGCGGCGGGGTTGGCGCCGTCCTTTTCCGCGGCCGCGGAGCCGGGCGCGCACGCGCGCCGGGCGGCGCCGCCGGGAAGCCCGAACATCCTGTTCATCATGACCGATCAGCAGCGCTATGACTGCGTTGGCGCCAACGGCAATCCCATCATCCGGACGCCGCACCTGGATCGCCTGGCCTCCGAATCGGCCAATTTTTCCCATTGTTTCGCGCAGTCGCCGGTGTGCACGCCGTCCCGCGCGTGCTTTTTTACCGGGCGGTATGCGCACGCGCACAGAAACCGCGTGAACTATACTCGGCTGCCCGCCGGGGAGACCCTGTTTCCGGCGTTGCTGCGGGAAGCGGGCTACCGCACGGGGATCGTGGGCAAGAGCCACCTGTATTACGAATATCCGCCGACGCCGGAGGAAGCGCGCCGCACGGGCTTTGACGACGTGCAGCTGCACGACGGCGCGCAGTCGGTGGATGCATGGTCGGACTACACCCAATGGCGCAATGCAAACGATCCGAAGGCCGACGTGTATTACCGGCGCACGGTGGAGGACGATCCCGCGTTGCGTTCGGCGCTGGGTCCGGGCGACAACCCGTTTCGCGCCATTATTGATCCACAATACACGGACACGGCCTGGACGGGCCGGCGCACGCGCGAACAGCTGGCGGCCTACGCGCAGCAATCGGGCCAGCCCTTCTTCCTGTTTTCGTCGTACTGGAAGCCACATTCCCCCTTCGAGGTCCCCGCGCCCTACGACGCGCTGTACAGCGACGTGACCATTCCGCTGCCGCGGCGGGAATCGCTGGCGACGATTGAGGCGATGCCGCCGCATGTATCGCGCATGATCCGGCGGGCCGAACTGCTGGGGCGCGCGCCGGAACACGAGATGGACCGGGAGCGGCTACAGTGGATCTACCGGAGTTATTACGGGAGCATTACGCATATCGACGACGAGGTGGGCGCGACGCTGAAGGCGCTGGACGAGCTGGGCCTGGCGGACAACACGATTGTAGTGTTCGCGTCGGATCACGGGGATCAGCTTCTGGAACACGGGATGATGGGAAAGAACGTGCTGTTTGAAGGGTCGGTGCGCGTTCCGTTCATGATCCGGTATCCCGGCCGGGTGACGCCGGGTGTATGCGACGACCTGGTGGAGACGATTGACCTGCTGCCCACGCTCTTCGACTTTTGCGGGCTGGAAACGCCCTATCACGCGCACGGGCAGAGCCTGGCGCCGCGCATCGCGGGGAGCGGCGGGGACTATACGCCTCGGGAGTGCGTCTTCAGTGAGAACGTCATGCCGGAGGTGTTCGCCGGGCGGCACAATTTCGAGAAGGGCAAGGGCGTGTTTGGCGTGCGCCACCCGGATGCGAAGATGGTGCGGACAAGGCGCTGGAAGTACAACTACTACCCGCCCGGCCACGAAGAATTGTTTGACCTGGAGAATGACCCGGGTGAATTCGTGAACCTTGCGGGGGAGACGGAACACCAGAAAATACGCGACGAACTGCGGCAGCGCATGGTAGACTGGTTGATAAGCGCCACGGAGACCGATCAAATCGCGGAGAAGTGGCTGGTGTAGGATAGCCTGCTCCCTGGCGCCAGGGAAGGAGGGACCTGCTCCCATGTTGTTCTCTTGCCCCGTTCGCCCCCTCGTCCGCTCATTGCTGGTTGCGCTGGCCGGCGCGATCCCGTATACCGGCGCCGTATCGGCCCATCCCCCCCGCGACGCCATCGATTTGTCGGGACTGTGGAAGTTTTATCCGGCGTTTGTGGAAATACAGACGCGGCACGACTTTCTGGGGTCCCGACCGGCGGGTGCGCCGCACGGCGGGTGGGTTCCTCCCGGTTTTGACGATAGCCGCTGGTGGGACATCCAGGTTCCCGGCAGTTGGAACACGCAGTTTGAAGACCTCGGCAGCTATGAAGGGGAAGGCTGGTACCGGAAGGAGGTATTCATTCCGGGCTCCTGGCAGGGCATGGACGTCCTTTTCCAAAGCGATGGCGCGAACTACCGCACGCTGCTCTACGTAAATGGCGTTTTCGCGGGGGAACACGAGGGCGGGTTCACGCAATTCTCGCTGCCGATTCACGAGTTGCTTCAATTCGATTCCGCCAACACGTTTGCGGTCGCCGTGGAAAACGAGACGCGTCTTGAACGGGTTCCCATGGAACGCCACGACTGGTGGCAGCACGGCGGCTTGTACCGGCCTGTTCGGCTGATCGCCCGGCCTCCAATCCACATTGCGGGCTTGCGTGTGCGGACGGTGTCCGTCGGGGAGCCGGCCGTAGTTGAGGTGGTGGCTAGCGTGGCGGGCGCCGGCGGGACGGAGGCGCTTCTACTCTCCCTGCGCCTTCTGGATTCCGACGGCCACGAAGCGGCCTCGGTGTCGCTGGACGCCCCGGATGATGAGAGCGTCCGAAACCTCTCAACCCGGATGCTGGTTCCGGGAGCCCGTCTATGGAGTCCTGAATCCCCGTACCTTTACACACTCGACGCCGCGCTCATGGGCGCCGCCGATAGTAAGCGCGTGGATTCGCTTCGCGAAAGCGTGGGTGTCCGCACCATCGGCGTCGAGGGCGAACAACTCCTGCTGAACGGCCGCCCCTACCGCATTAAGGGCCTGAATCGATACGAGAACTATCCGGACTCCGGCATGACAAACACGCCGGACGGGCTGCGCAACGATATCGCCTTGATGAAGGCGCTTGGGGCCAACGCCGCGCGTTGCCACTACCCGTACAGCCGGGAAACGTATGACGCGTTTGACCGGGCCGGTTTGCTGGCCGTCTGCGAGATACCCCTGTACCAGTGGGGGCGTCCCGGACACTCGGAGGCCAACACGCAAGCCGCGCGCGCGCAGCTGGAGGAAATGATTGCGACGCTGGGGAACCATCCGAGTATCGGTTTTTGGAGCGTGAGCAATGAAACGCGCACCCGGCCCCGGGAGCCCGGTCCGGAGCACGAGAAACTCTCTGAAATGGTGGTCCGCGGTAACCTTGAATTGATCGGCGTGGCGCACCGGCTTGATCCGGATCGCCCGGTTATCGCCCCGAGCAATCGGTGGCCGAATGATCCCGCGTTTCAGGGCACGGATCTGAACTCCGTGAATGTGTATATTGGCGTGGAGCAGCCGCAGCTCAATTCCCTGCCGGCGTTGCGGGATGCGGTGGCCGAACGCTTTGACGCGCTCCGGCGGGAGTATCCCAACCGTCCGATCCTCGTTACGGAATTCGGCAGCTGGGCGCTTCGCGGGCTAATGACCGACTATTTCCCCGGAGAGCTGTATCAAGCCGAATTGCTCAAAACGCTCTGGGAGGCTTTCGAGCAGGAGCCCGGGTTTGTGGGTGGATTTATCTGGGTCTTCGCGGATTCGGACGTACACCGGAAATTCACAACCATCTACGAGATGCGATGCGCGTATGGGCTCTTTGACCTGCACCGGCGCCCGAAGGCGGCCGCGGAGACGGTGCGCCGAATGTGGGCGGCCTCTCCCGGCGAGGACGGGAACCGCTGAGCACTGTGCTGACCGGCGAAAGGACGATCAACAATAATCCATCGGCATAAACCAAACCCCTAGATCGAGCGGGGCCGGTTTAACCTGGAATGCGGCAGCGCGAACAACTGGCCTACCCGGGCGGTCAGTTCATCCACATGAAACGGCTTCTTCAGGAAGTCATCAAATCCATACGAAGACAGTTCCTGAATCTCCTCGTCCTCGATGAATCCGGAGATGCCCAGAATGCGCGTGTAGCGGGTCTCCTCCCGCGACTTCACCCGCTCGCAAACCATGCGCCCGTCCATGTCCGAAAGGTGGATATCCAGGATAAGCAACTGCGGGTTGTGCTCCACCACGATGGCGCCCGCGTCAAACCCCGTCGAGGCCGTCAGAACAACATACTCATCTTCGCGAGACAGGACGGAAGGAATGATGTCGAGATAGTACGGATCGTCGTCCACCACCAGCACCCGGCGCTCACCCTCTTCCAGCCGCTCCAACGGAATACCATGGCTCAGCATGAATTTCCGGAGGTGATCGTACGGGATCCGGCGATCGCCGCCAGGACCCAGCCGGTACCCCTCGATCTGGCCCAAGTCAAACCAGCGGGAAACCGTGTCGGCGGACACTCCGCAGATTCCAGCGACTTCCCCGGTCGTGAAAACTCTGTTCTTCATTCGTCCACCCTAAACTAACGCCCCCAGAAGTCCAGTCGCCTTAAGACACAGAACCCGCCCAGCCGTTGGAGGAATGGGCAAGGAGTCAGCCCGCGTGGGCTGAATGCGAAGGCAGTCTCAAGACGCAGCTTGCGCCTGGAGACCAGGAACCGACGCCCGCAGCGCACTTCCGCGCCTCGAACAGCATACCGTGTCATGAACACCAAACTCAACTTAATCGACGGTTCGCGCGCGGGGAGAGCACAGCGGCCCCTCCCGCGCGCGGCCAGTTTGCAATGGCCCTCGGCGACATTCTAAACTTAGGGGCCTAACAGTTTTATATCGTATCTTATGAAGTCCGCAACATGGCCGAGCGCCGCGAGGTACGCCCCTTATCATGATTCCATCTCGACTTGAAGTAATGAAGCATGTGGAGCACTTTGTCGCCGACAAGCTCGGCGTATTCCTTCGTGACCCCGATACCAACTGGCAGCCCAGCGATTTCACCCCCGATCTTTCCACGCCGGAAGGCATGCAGGCGCTGAACGAATTGCGCGCCGAAGCCTCCCGCCTTCCCGAAGACGCCCTCGCCGTGCTGGTAGGCGACATGATTACCGAGGAGGCGTTGCCCTCCTACGCCTCCTGGATCAGCACCCTCGAGGGCGTCGGCGTTACGGGACAGCCCCAGACGGCCTGGGGCGCCTGGAATCGCGCCTGGTGCGGCGAGGAAAACCGCCACGGCGACCTGCTCAACCGCTGGCTTTACCTGTCGGGCCGCGTCAACATGCGCGAGATCGAGGTGAGCATCCAGCACCTCATCAAGGATGGCGGGGATACCCAGAGTGAAAACGATCCCTACCGGACCTTCGTGTATACCTCGTTCCAGGAAATAGCGACCCGGATATCCCATCTCAACGTGGGTAAAATTGCCCGTTCGGTGGGCGCGGAACGGCTCTACGAACTGTCCGCGCGTATCGCCGGGGATGAACAACGCCATGCCCGCGCGTACAAGTATTTCATCTCGAAAATCCTCGAAATCGACACGAGCGAGGCGATCCTCGCCTTCCACGACATGATGAAGAAGAAGATCACCATGCCCGCCATGTACATGCGAGAGCGCGGCGCGCCCCTGGGCGAAACCTTCAAGAAGTTCGAGGCCGTCGCCACCCGCACCGGTGTCTACACCGGATGGGATTACGTCCAGATCGTCGAGGATTTGCTTGCGGACTGGGACATCGAACACTTCACGGGCCTCACGCCCGCCGCCGCGAAAGCCCAGGACTACCTGTGCAGCCTCCCTCAGCGCTACCGCAAACTGCTCTCGCGCATGCAGGACCGCGGACCGCGCAAATCGGATCCATCCGGAGAGCACGTAGCCCCACGCTTCAACTGGATCCTTCCCACCCAGGATCTCCCGGCATCCGCTGGCGCGCCGGTATCGATCTAATCCCGCTATATCAATCTAATCCCGCTATCAGAACTGAAAACGCCGCCGGCCGGCTGGTCCCCGGAGATTTCCGGGGGGCCAGCCGATCCGGCGGCGTATGCGTTTAGGAACCCTTCTCGCGGTTAGACGAAAAGCGGGGCAAGCACCAGCGCGATTACGCACATGAGCTTGATAAGAATATTGATCGACGGGCCAACCGTGTCCTTCAGCGGATCGCCAACGGTATCGCCGACCACGGCCGCCTTGTGCGCGTCCGAATTCTTGCCGCCGTAGTTGCCTTCTTCGATGTACTTCTTGGCGTTGTCCATCGCGCCGCCAGCGTTCGCCGTGTAGATACCGAGCATGACGCCCGTGGCGATCGCGCCGACCAGCATGCCGGCCAGGCCTTCCGTGCCGAACAACAGCCCCATTATCACCGGAACCACCAGGGCCATGGCCCCGGGCACCAGCATACCCTGAAGCGCGCCCTTCGTGGCGATATCCACGCAGGTGCGGCTATCGGGAAACACGCCCTCCTGCCCGTCGCGCAGGCCCGGAATCTCCTTGAACTGCCGGCGCACTTCAATAATCATCGTATCCGCGCAGTGGCCCACCGCCCGAAACAGCATCGAGCTGAACAGGAACGGTAGCATCGCGCCGATCAGCAGGCCCGCGAGCACTTGCGGGTCCGCCAGGTTCATCGACAGGACCAGGGACGCGTCGCCCGTCGCCGCGCGCACCGCCTCCTGCGACGCCATAATAAAGGCGCTGAGCAGGCCGATGGCCGCGAAAGCCGCGCTGCCAATCGCAAAACCCTTGCCGATCGCCGCCGTGGTGTTGCCCACGGAATCCAGGCGATCCGTCACCTTGCGGACTTCCGGATCAAGGCCAGCCATTTCGGCGATCCCGCCCGCGTTGTCCGCGATCGGGCCATACGCGTCCACAGCCACCACCATACCCGTGGTCGCAAGCATGCCAAGCGCAGCAATCGCCACGCCGTACACGCCGCAGCAGTAGTAGGAACCAATAACCGCCAGCGCCAGCACAATCACCGGAATGCCCGTGCTCTGCATGCCCACCGCCATGCCTTCCACCACGGCAATCGCCGGACCCGTCTCACAGCGCCGCGCGAGCGCCTTGACCGGCTTGTAGTCCGCGGAGGTGAAGTACTCGCTCACAAACCCGACGATACTGCCGCTGACAATGCCGAGCACGCACGCGGCGAAGGGGCCCCACCACGCGTACGTGGCCCCATCGATAACAAAGTCGCTGCCCGCAAGCCTGGCGTAGGCGAATGCGCCGATCATCGTCAACAGCGCGCTGATGTAGGTGCCCATCATGAGGGCCTTCTGCGGATTGCTCTGCGCAAACTTCTTCACGTACAGCACGCCGATGATCGACGCAACCATGCCCATTGCCGCCACCACGAAGGGGAAAGCCAGCACGTACATCGGGCCGCCCGCGGCCACGATGATAGCGGCGATCGCCAGGCTCGCAATGATCGACTCCACATACGACTCAAGCAGGTCCGCGCCCAGACCGGCCACGTCACCCACATTGTCCCCAACGTTGTCCGCGATAACCGCCGGGTTGCGCGGGTCGTCTTCCGGAATGCCCGCTTCCACCTTGCCCACCAGGTCCGCGCCCATATCGGCGCCTTTCGTGAAGATGCCGCCGCCGGAACGGCCAAACAGCGCGACCAGCGAGGCGCCCATGGCGTACCCGTTGACAATCACGCTGTTGCCCTCAAAGAGCCAGTAAACAAAGGCCAGGCCCATCAGCGCAATGCTGACCACGCCCATGCCCATCACCGCGCCCCCGCTGATGGCCACGTCCAGCGCGCCAACGACCCCCTTGGCGCGCGCGGCCTCCGTCGTGCGCGCGTTCGCCCGGGTCGCGATGTACATGCCGAGGAAGCCCGCGCAGGCGCTGGCGATCGCGCCCGCCGCAAATGCGATGGCGGTCTTCCAGTTCAGGCCGAGCTCCGCGTCATAGACGCCGATCCCCGCCAGAAACGCCATCACGATCAGCGCCAGAACAACCACATAGCTGTATTCCCGGCGCAAGAATGCCTGCGCCCCCTCCTGCACCATCTCGGAGATTTTGGCCATTTGCTCGGTGCCCTGCGGCTGGCGGAGGACATACCGCGCCAGGTACAGAACGAAGAGCAGGGTTGCGGCGGACACGAGGACCGCCAGTTTGAGAAACGGGACGTCTTGCATGCGTACAGCTCCTTTCCGCTTGCGCACCGCCGCCAGATGGCGGCCGGCCGCACGCTGGTATCGCATAAATCGCGAGAAATGCCATGGATGGCGTAAACCGGCAACCCGCTTCCCAATTGGGCTAGGGCGGGCTGGCAGGTACTTGCCCCTCGCGAATCAGGGCTTCCCGCGCGGCCGCCTGTTCCGCCTCTTTGATGGTGGAACCGGCGCCGCGGCCCATGGCCGTACCTCTTACGTACACTTCCACCTCGAACACCTTCTGGTGATCGGGGCCTTCGGCCCGCATCACGCTGAATTGCGGCAGCGCGATTCGCTGGGCCTGACAGTAATTCTGCAAGCGGGACTTGTAGTCCCCGTGCAGGTTCGACGCGCTTGCGGCGCGAATTTCCCCCTCGAATACGGTGATAATAAAGGCCTGGGCGGCGGGATACCCCTGATCGAGGTAGATTGCGCCGAGAAGCGCTTCCATGCAATCGGCCACCAGCGCGGTGCGCGCGCGGCCACCAGACTGCTCCTCCCCTTTCCCCAGGCGAATATGTGGTGTTATCCCCAGATGATTCCCTACGCGCGCCACGACTTTCCGGTTCACCAGGCCGGCGCGAAGCCGGCTGTAGTCACCGGGGCGCTGGTTGGGCATGGTCTCGAACAAGTGGTGTGCGATGGCCAGCCCCAGCACGGCATCCCCCAGAAACTCGAGCGATTCGTAGTCCAGCGTTCCCCCGCCCTCACCCGCGACGCTGGAAGCATGGGTAAGAGCTCTGTCAAACAAGGTCCAGTCACGCATCGTGTAGCCGAGCCTGGCTGCCAGGCCCTGCAACTCCACGAGGCGTTCTTGGGGTTCATTCATACCTGGTTAAAATAAGCGAGGCGTTGTGTCCGCCAAATCCCAATGAGTTGGACATCGTCGCGCGAATCGGGGTTTCACGCGCCTCGTTCGCAACAATGTTAAGGTCGCATTCCGGATCCGGCGTGTCGTAATTGATGTTCGGCGGAGCGATCCCATCGAGAATACTGAGCAGGCAGATCACCGCTTCCACGCCGCCGGCGGCGCCCAGCAGGTGCCCTATCATCGACTTCGTCGAACTGGCCAGCGGCGTCACCTCGCCGAACACGTCGTGCAGGGCGCGGCATTCGCCCGCGTCGTTTAGTTTCGTGCTCGTCCCGTGCGCGTTGAAATAGTCGATATCCGACGGGTTCAGCCGCGCGTCGCGCAGGCCTTCCTTCATCGCCGCCGCAACCCCGGACCCGTCCGGGCGCGGCGCGGTTATATGGTACGCGTCACACGTCTCCCCCATGCCCGCGACCACGCCGAGAATCTCGGCCCCGCGCGCCTTGGCGTGCTCCTCCGACTCCAGCACCATCACCCCCGCGCCCTCGCCCATCACGAATCCATCGCGGTCCATGTCAAACGGGCGGCTGGCGCGCTCGGGTTCGTCGTTGCGCGTGGAAAGCGCCTTCAGCGCGCAGAATCCAGCGATTCCGAAGGGTATTACCGTCGCCTCCGCGCCACCGGCCACCATGACGTCCGCTTTACCCATGCGAATGAGGTTGGCCGCGTCGCCGATGCAGTGCGTGCCGCTCGCGCAGGCCGTCACCACCGCCTTGTTCGCCCCCAGGAGCCCAAGCCGGATCGCCACTGCGCCCGCCGCCATGTTGGCCAGGCCTTTGGGCACCATCAACGGGGAAACCCGGCGCGATCCGCCCTCGGCCATCTTCACGGAATCCACATTGATCTCGTGGAGCCCGCCGATGCCCGATCCGACGATACACCCGCAGCGGTACGGGTCTTCCTTGTCGATATCCAGGCCGGCCTGCTTCCAGGCCTCCACGGCGGCGTGGATGGCAAACTGGCTGTAGCGGCTCATCCGCCGCATTTCCTTGTTGTCCATCCCGTCGGGCATCACGTCTTCGGCTATGCCGGCGATCTTCGCGGGAAGATCCGAGGTGTCGAACGTGTCGATCAGCCGGATGCCGGACTTCCCGTTGCAGATGTTCCGCCAGAAGGTCTTGATGTCATTGCCGACCGGCGAGACCACGCCAATGCCCGTTACAACCACCTTTGTGCTCATGGGTACCCTTATTGTTCAAGACCCAGTCCGTGGACCAATGCCCCCGGACTGGGCACTAGAGCTCAACAATCTATATGCAAAGCGACGCGAAAGTATCGCGGCTTAGAGCTTAGACTGTATATACTTAATGGCGTCCCCGACGGTCTCGATCTGGTTGGCTTCATCATCAATATCGATGTTGAATTCCTCTTCCAGGGCCATCAGAAGTTCCGTCAGATCCAGGGAATCCGCCCCGAGATCCTCCATGAACCCGGCGCTTTCAACAACCTCGTCGGCACTTTTGTCAAGACGCTCGGCAATAATCTCTTTAATCGTTGCTGCTACATCTGCTTCGCTTGCCATACACTACACCTCCTTTCATCTGGGTTTTGGTGGGCCATCCTTTTGAAGTGTAAGTATATCCTTTGCATATCCTTAAGTTCAACTATGGGACGGGGGTATTTCAGGCGAAAACCCGGACGGGCGCACGCGTCGGCGCACGAAAAAAACAGCGTAAAACCGGGCAGCAACCGGGCCAGAATGCCGCTCAGCCCCGCGCTTTCAGCGCCATTATCGCTATCACGAACGGCGCCGCCGCAATTATCCACCACTTGTACGCAATCGCAAGCCCGATCACGTCGTTGAGCGTAATCCCGAACATCCTTCAACCTCCCCGCGCCACGCGCAATTCACGACATCGCACCCCACGCTCCCAGCCCCGACAGGAGCAGGGCAATAAGCCCCAGACCAAACGCCACCCGGATCCAGCGCCGCGCAGGGCTCGCCGCCTTCGAAAAGGCCCCCGGCCCCGTCCATATCACCGTACCCAACGACAACACCAGCGCAACCAGCGATAGAATCGTCCGCTGCCCGCCAATCTCCGAAGCGCCCCAGGCGCTGAAGAGCACAACCCACGCCAGCGCGCTAACGCACAATCCGCTGATCCAGGGCGGCGTCCGCGTACTGGCGCTTCCCGTGAGCACCCGCCTGTTCAGGGCCTCCTCATCCACCAGCGGCGCGCCCTCATACAACACGCGCGAGGGTCCCGGTTCCGGCGCCCCCTCGGACGCGCGGTACGGAGTCTCGTCCAGATCCCGCGTCAGCGACTCAAAGCTCAGGCTCTCGCCCGCCGGCGTGCGCTCCTCCCGGCGCGGCTGCTCCTCGCCGCCGGAACGCCGCTTCCGCGTCTTCCGCCCCAATTCCGCCCGCTCCGCGCGCCGCTCCCGCAATTCCTTCGACTGCTGTGCGCGCTTGTCATAGTTGGCCACGACGCACGAGACGCATATATTGCGCCCACTGCTCGTCCGCTGGATATGGCTCCGGCAGACGGTCTTGTGGCAGCGGTCACACTCGTTGCCACACACTTCGCAAAGCAGGATCTCGCATTCGTGGCAATACCCGACGGCACTGCGCACGCCACACTCGGAACATTCCATCGCTTACACCCAATACCCCTCTCGCGGTCCGGCGCGCGCGACCCCCGGCGCGGCCCTGGTTTAGACACGGCATCCGGCCTGATTATACAATGCCCCCCGGATCACAGCAACCGCAAAGAACTACCCCGGAAGGACCCAGAAACGCATGGCCCGTTCGCTCTTTGAAATCCGCATTGCCCTCCTGCAACGGGTGCTCCGCCAGAACGGCTGGGATGGCCTTCTACTCACCCGCGCCGACAACTTCGCCATGGCGACCGGCGGCAAGCGCAATTACGTCTCCACCCAGAGCGATCTCGGCGCCTGCGGGCTCTATATCCCCGCGGAGGGCCGCCCGGAATACGCCGGCAACAATATCGAGGCCACGCGCATCATGGACGAGGAACTGGCGAGCCCCGCGTGCAGCGCCGCCCCCTTCCGCTGGTTCGAGGAATCGCCCGCCCAGTGGTGCGCCCGGCGTTTTCAGGGCAAACTCGTCTCCGACGACGGCGCGCTCGGCGAGAATGTCCACAGCGCGTTGGCCCCGCTCCGCAGCATCCTGCTGCCCGAGGAATGCGCGCGTTACCGCGAGCTCGGGCGCCTCGCCGCCGAGGCCATGGAGGCCACCCTCGCCTCGATAACCACCGGAATGCCCGAAAACGAAATCAGCGCGCGCCTCATATACGAGGGCCAGCGCCGCGGCTGCCTCGTCCCCGTAAGCCTGATCGCGGCGGACGATCGCATCCTCCGCTACCGCCACCCCCTGCCCACCCGGCCCGGCGCCGCCAACGAAAAACGGGTTGATCGCTACGTCATGGTCGTGGCCGGCATGGTGCGCGACGGCCTGTCGGTATCCGTAACGCGATTCCGCCAGGTCCAGAATATCGATTCCGATACCGCCGACGCCTACGCGCGAATATGCGCCGTGGACGCCTGCATGCAGGAAGCCACCCGCCCCGGTGAAACGCTCGGCGGCGTATTCGAGGCCTGCCAGCAGGCCTACACCCGCTATGGCTTCGCTCCAGACGAGTGGCACAACCACCACCAGGGCGGCAGCACCGGCTACGCCGCCCGCACCTGCAAGGGCGCGCCCGGCGAAACCTTCCCCTGCCTCGACGCCGCCTGGGCCGACGCCCTGCGCCAGGCGCTCGGCGAAGACATCCCCTTCAGCACGGCCTTCGCCTGGAACCCTTCCGCGCCCGGCGTAAAATCCGAGGACACCTTCCTCCTCCACGAGGATGGCAGCCAGGAAATCCTCACGGCGACCCCCGCGCTGCCACCCGTGCACCTCGCCGCCCACCTCGGCCACCCCACCACCGTAATAAAATCCGGCATGGCCCCGCCCGACTTCCAAGCCTGATCCGAAGGCTGAATGGGCGCCACGGGCGCGGGGCTTTCGCTGATCGCCAACCCTCGGGGCAACACCTCACCCATACCCCGCAACGCCCTGCGTCAAGAGCGGCTGCTCTGAAATTACAAAGAGAGCCACGGGCGCCACGTTCAAGCTCCGTGGCTCCGCCGCGAAGGCTTTAGCGTGCGAGACTCCAGAAGAGCGCCAACAGTCAGGAGCAGTATTTCATCCTTAACGGGTGACGCACTGCGTCACGGGCAGCTGCTCTGAAATTACAAAGAGAGCCACGGGTGCCACGTTCGAGTTCCGCGGCTCCGCCGCGAAGGCTTGAGCGTGCGAGACTCCAGAAGAGCGCCAACAGTCAGGGACAACACCTCACCCATAACCCGTCACGCACTGCGTCACGAGCGGCTGCTCCGAGATTACAAAGAGAGCCACGGGTGCCACGTTCAAGCTCCGTGGCTCCGCCGCGAAGGCTTGAGCGTGCGAGACTCCAGAAGAGCGCCAACAGTCAGGAGCAGTATTTCATCCTTAACGGGTGACGCGAAGCGTAATCAACGGCTGTACCACGCTATCTCAAGCGCCAGCCAGAACCCGTACCACGCGATTCCGCCGCGGGCGGATTCGTGTGCCTCGAGCAAGACAACCCCCAGCGCCACCACCAATCACCCCGCACGAGCGGTTCCGCATGCAAGATATTGAACCACGGATGATGAAAAAAACAGGTCACTTCGGGATTCGTACGCTGGCGCCGGCACACCTCAACGCCTGAAATCCTTTTCTATCCGTGTCATCAGCGTAATCCGTGGTCACAATTTCCGATCGCGGCCAGAGGCCGCTCCAAGCTTATTCGCGTGTATTCGTGTTCATTCGCGGTTCAAGTTTATACGGTTGCGGCCAGGAGCCGCCCTGCGTTCTGCGCGGCTGTGTCCGGTTGACCAAACCCGCCAAATGCTCTAGACTCCTCCCCTATGCGTCCACGGCAGGCGTGGGCGGGGACGATCCCGGGAGTGGTCCATGTCCTATTCTATTCGGCGCGCATTCGCCACCCTTATCGTTGCTGTGCTTCTCCGCAGCCTCGCGGCAATCGCCCACGCGGACACCCCCGCCTTCCGCGCCGGCGCGGCCGCGGTCGACATCACGCCGCCCGCCTTCCCCGTGCGCGTCAACGGCATGTTCACCGAGCGCAGCGCAGACGGCGCCGCCGACCCGCTCTACGCCCGCGCCATGGCCCTGGACGACGGTTCCACGCGCCTCCTGTTCTGCATCGTCGATACCTGCATGATGGAGCAGGACCTCATCGATACGGCCAAGGCCGCCGCCGCGGATAAAACCGGCGTCCCCGTGGACCGCATGATGGTCTCGGCCACCCATACGCACAGCGCGCCCTCGGCCATGGGGTGCCTGGGGAGCCGGCAGGATCCCGACTACGCCGCCTGGCTCCCGGGCAAGATCGCGGAGGCCCTGGTCGCCGCCGCCGGGTCGCTCCAGCCCGCGCGCATCGGCTGGGCATCCGTGGACGACTGGGCCCACACGCACAACCGCCGCTGGATCCGGCGCGCGGACAAGACCTTCGAGGATCCCTTCGGCGTCTTGAATGTCCGCGCACACATGCACCCCGGCTACGAAAGCCCCGACGTTATCGGCCCCTCCGGCCCCGTGGACCCGGGCCTGAGCGTGATCGCCGCCAGGACCCCCGACGGAAGGCCCATCGCCTTTCTGGCCAACTACTCCCAGCACTACTACAGCTCCCCCCTGCTCTCGGCCGACTACTTCGGAAGCTTCGCGCGCGCCATCGCCCGGCATCTCGGCCAGCCCTCCAGCGAAGGCCCCTTTGTCGCCATGATGAGCCAGGGAACGAGCGGCGACCTGATGTGGATGGATTACGGCTCTCCCAAAAAGGACGGCACGCACGAACAATATGCCGAGGAAGTGGCCGCGCGCGCCCTGGAAGCGTGGGACGCCATCGAATGGCATGACCACGTCCCGCTGGGCATGGCCGAACGGGTGATCAACCTGGCGTGGCGCGCGCCCGATGCCGATCGGCTCGCGTGGGCCCGGGAACGGGTGGCCGCGCTGAACGGGGAGATCCCGAGGACCCAGCCCGACATCTACGCGCACGAAGCGATACACCTCCACGAACGGCAGCGCACCGACCTCAAGCTCCAGGCCATCCGCATCGGCGATCTGACCATCGCCACGCTGCCGAACGAGGTCTATGCGATTACCGGCCTCAAGCTGAAGCGACAGGCCCCGCTCGGCATGCACTTCAACATCGAGCTCGCCAATGGCTCCGTGGGCTACATCCCCCCGCCGGAGCAGCACGACCTCGGCGGCTACACCACCTGGCCCGCGCGCACCGCCGGCCTGGAGATTCAGGCGGAGCCCATCATCGTCGAGACGCTCCTGGGCGCCATGGAGGAGGTAACGGGCGCGGCGCGAAAACCATTACTGGACGGCGAAAGCCCCTACAGCGCAACCGTAACACGCCTGAATCCATCGTCCTATTGGCGGCTGAACGAAATACAAGGACGCACCGCGCACAACACGGTCTCCGGCGCGCCGGATGCGCAGCTTTCGGGCGGCGCGGCGCTCTACCTGCCCGGTCCGGGCAGCGGCACGGGCTGGGGCGTTGGCGAGCACCTGCGCCCATCCAACTTTTCCGGCCCGGGCGAAATCAACCGCGCCGTGCACTTCGTGAGGGACGGCATGCTCGCGGCGGATCTTCCCGATTTGCGCGCCCCGTTCACCCTGGCGCTGTGGTTCTGGCTCGGCGAGAAGAGCGGCGCGAGCATCCGCGATGGCGGGCTGGCCACCCTGCCCTCCGGCGATCAGCTTCGCTACACGGTCGACGCCAGCGGCTCGGCCGGGGTCTTCCTGGTCCGCGCGGGCGATCCGGCGGCGCGTTACGGCGGCCGCAACCGCATGCCCATCGGCGGCTGGCATCTCGCCGTGCTCGTCGGGGACGGCTCTGACCTTCACTGCTACATCGACGGCAACCAAACGGAACCCGAGGCCACCCGCGTCGACGCGGAGCCATTCACGGGCGGGACCTGGCGCTTCGCCGAGGGCCTGGAGGGCAAACTCGACGAAATCGCCCTGTTTGACCGCGCCCTGAACGCGGAAGAGCGGCGCGCCCTCTGGGACGCCTCGGGGATCGAGGCGGATCGCGCCCAAACCCCCGCGCTCAGTTCACCACCCCTTTCCCCGCCGGAAGGCCTCGCCTCCATTCGTGTGCCCGACGGTTATACCGTGGACCTGGTGGCCTGCGAACCGAATGTCATCGACCCCGTCGCCTTCGACTGGGACACCCGCGGGCGGCTCTGGGTCGTGGAAATGTCCGATTACCCCCTCGGCCTCGACGGCGACGGCGCCCCGGGCGGGCGCGTGCGTGTGCTGGAGGACCGAGACCGCGACGGCTTCTATGAAACTTCGCAGCTCTTTGCCGATGGCCTCAATTTTCCCACAGGCATCCTCACCTGGCGGGATGGCGTCATCGTGACCGCCGCGCCGGATATCCTTTTCCTCCGCGATGCCACCGGCGACGGCATGGCCGACGAGCGGGAGGTTCTGATCACCGGCCTGAGCGAGGGCAACCAGCAACTCCGCGCCAACGGCCTGCGCTGGGGCCTGGACAACTGGGTCTACGTCGCCGCCGGGGGACACCACGGCGACTACGGAGCCGACACGGTCCTCCGATCCACCCGCGCGAACACGGAAACCCTCGTGGGCAGCCGCGATTTCCGATTCAAGCCGGACACCGGCGAACTGGAGCCCCAGAGCGGCCCGACGCAGTTCGGGCGCAACCGCGATGACTGGGGCCGCTGGTTCGGCACGCAGAACGCCCGCCCGCTCTGGCACTACGCCCTGCCGGATCATTACCTGAAGCGCAATCCGTATTTCGCCGCGCCGGACGGGCAGGTGCAGGTGCTCGGCGAGGTTGGCCCGCCCGTGTACCCCACCGCGCCGCTGGAAAAGCGCTATCACGACTTTAAATCGTCCGGCCACTTCACTTCGGCGTGCAGCGGGATGGTTTACCGCGACACCAGGCTTTTTCCCCGTGAGAGCCTGAACGGCTTCGCTTGCGAGCCCTTCCACAACCTGGTCCAGCGGATTGAACTGGAGCACGACGGCGTCACCTTCCGCGGCAAACGCGCGGGGGCCGAGGGCGAACCCGACTTCTTCGCCAGCACCGACCGCTGGTGCCGTCCCGTCATGGTGCGCACCGGCCCCGATGGCGCCCTCTGGATCGCGGACATGTACCGCTACATGATCGAGCACCCGCAATGGCTTCCGGAGGAGGGCCGGGCCGAACTGCTCCCCCACTACCGCGAGGGCGACGACAAGGGACGCATCTACCGCGTGCGGCGAACCGAAGACCCGATCGTGCCCATCATGGACTTTTCCGAAGTACCAACAGACAAACTCGCCGGCCGTCTGGCCGCCTCCAATGGCTGGTTCCGCGATAAGGCCCAGCAGCTGGTCCTCTGGCGCGGCGATACGAGCGCCGCCCCCGGCTTCGCGAAGTACGCGCGTCACTGCCACGCGCGAGGCCGTCTCCACTTCCTTTGGACGCTGGAGGGCCTGGGCGCGCTGACCGACGACCTGGTGGCCGAAGCGCTTCAGGCGGAGGAGCCGGGCCTGCGCGAGAACGCGCTGCGCCTCGCGGAGACCCACGCCACGGAGCCGGTGGTCGCGGCGGCCCTCGCCCTGGCTTCCGACCCGGATCCCAAAGTGCGCCAGCAGCTCGCCTTCAGCATCGGCAGCTTCCCGGCAACCCCGGAAGCGGGCCACGCGCTGGCCGATCTCCTGCTCCAGCATCACGACGATCCGTTCACCACCGCCGCCGCGCTGAGCTCCGCCCTGCCCCACCAGGAAACGCTGATTGCCGCCCTGGCGGACCGGAACGATCCCGCGATGGCGGGTCTACGGCCGGCGCTGGCCGAGATCGGTCTCGGAACCGGAAACGCCCCGGCGCTCGCCGCGCTGCTGCAACCCGCGTTCCACGCCGCCCTGGAGGCCCCTACGCTCGCGAATGCCGAGGCCGCGGCGGCCATGCTTGACCTCCTCGCACGCCGTGATTTCGACCTGAAACGCATCCCGGAGGTTGACGCGCGCGCTCAGGTCCTGCTCGCCGCCGCGCGCGAAGCGATTCAGGGTTCGGGCGCATTCCTGCCCCCGGACGCATCCGAGCCGGACCGGGAAACCGCCCGGTTCGCCGCCACGACGATCCTCGCCCGAATCCCCGCCGACCAGGGCGCGGTTGTGGACGCGCTGGCCCCGACGGTCAATGGCCTGACGCCGCCGGAAACCCTTCAGCAGGCCCTGGCGATCCTTGCCCGCACCACCGATGAACGCGTTCCCGTCATCCTTTTCGGCGCCTGGTCCGGCCTCGCGCCCGGCGCGCGGGAGAGCGCCGCTGGCATCCTGCTGTCGCGGCCAGAGTGGACCCGGCAGCTCATCGAAGCCCTCGGAGGCCCCGGCCTGCGCGCGACCGACCTCAGCCCCATCCGCCGGACGCAGCTTGCGAACCACCCCGACCAGGATCTGCGCGCCCTGGCCGCCGCCCGCCTGGAAAGCGCCGGAAGCCCCGCCCGCGCCGGCGTCGTCGCGGCGTACGCGCCCGCGCTCGCGCTGGAAGGCGATCCCGCGCGCGGCCTCCCGAAGTTCAACGAGCTCTGCGCGCTGTGCCACAAACACGGCGAAATCGGCCTGGAAATCGGCCCGGACGTCCGCACCTTCGCCCAGCATCCGAAGGAAAAGCTCCTCGCGAACATACTCGACCCGAACCTCGACATCCAGCCGGGTTACCACGCGTACAACTGCGAAACCGAGGAAGGCGAGTTACTCTTCGGCCTCATCGCCTCCGAAAACGCCACCAGCATCACCATGAAAGTCCCCGGCGGGCAACTCCGCACCGTGCTCCGAAGCGACATCTACGAACTCGGCGGCACGTCCCTGTCCATGATGCCCGAAGGCCTCGAAGCCGCCCTCACCCATCAGGAAATGGCCGACCTGATCGCGTTTATTAAAAAGTAGGATAGCCGTCCCGGCTGTCCAAAGTAGGATAGCCGTCCCGGCTGTCCCAAAACAGGCGGAACGCCTGTCCAAAGTAGGATAGCCGTCCCGGCTGTCCAATCTCCCTATCACTTCACCCCAAGCCCACAGCCTATCAAATAGCCCGAAGCAATCCCCGCTTTCCTCGGGTTCTCCTCAATATATTTTCGAAAATGCTCAAGATGAGGAGCGCTCCGAACGATGTGGTCAAATGACTCGCCCTGCCACACCGTGCCCGAACGATGCAGGAGCTTGTTCAACTCGTGCGCCGTAAATGATTTCCAGGTATGCAGGTGTTTAGAAAGATCTTCGGCATCGTACGCACGTACAAGCACGTGGACGTGATTCGGCATGATCGTATAGGAATCGAGAATATATCGTTCGCCATCAAAGTGATGCAGCGCAGACGCCACCAATTCGCCCGCGCGCTTGTCGGCCAGAATGCGCGAACCGTCGCCGGCATCAAGCCATTTCTCGAATCGTTGATAGAAGTCCCCATAGGAACGCATCTCCTCGATGCTCCACGGCTTCGGGTGACGCTTAAGCCACTGTTCGCGCTCCTCCTTCCAGGACCTGACCTTCGAACGCGGGACAGAGTCGGCGAGACGAAATGTAACGAAGTAGGTGACTCCGTCTTGTCTCCAATGCGGAAGATGCCGTCCGTGGATCGCAAGTTCGGCGGTGCGATCAAAGGGAATGAATACGTCGTCGGGCACGCACTCGTTGGTTTCCATCTTGTCGCCTCCAAGTTGGAAAAATGGTGGCCATCCTCTCCTTTTGACACAATAACAGGTGCGCTCGCGACTGTCAATGTAGAATTGACGTGAACAGGCCTGCGGCCTGCCCTGGACAGCCGGGACGGCTATCCTACTTTCCGAGGCCTGCGGCCCGCCCGGAACAGCCGGGACGGCTATCCTACATTGTCCGCCATCCTGGCTGTCCTACATCTCAAATGGCAACTTCCCCGCCGCCGCGCTGCGCGCCGCCAGTTTTCCCGCCGCTTCCCCCATCGGCACGGCGTTCCCCGTCACGCGGTAGCTCGAGTGCGCCAGGAAATCCCCGCTGATGCACCGGCCCGCCATGAGCAGGTTGTCCACATCCTTCGACATCAGCGCGCGCAGCGGAATGTCGTACGGCTTCACCTTAAGGCCATGGTTCGAATAGCCCAGATCCTTCCCCACCTCCTTCGTCAGCGCGTGCACATCCACCGAAAACTTCACCTGGCAGACCGCGTCCTCGTGCGAACGCCCCTCCCGAAGGTCGTCCGCCGTCACGGTGTAGCGCCCCGCGATCCGACGCGCCTCGCGAATACCGATCTGCTCCGCCGTCGCCACGAGCGAAATATCCGCCCAGGGCCCGCCCGCCTTCCGCAACGCCCGCACGATCGCGTAGACCTCGCGCCGCGCGCGGATCGTCGCTTCCGTCACCGCGTCCGGGTCAAAGGCCGGAACCCCGTACTCGTGGTTCGCCATGAGCGCATAGAGGCCCTCGTGGATGTGGAAGAGCGAGGGGCTCGCGTAGGACGGATGCTGTCCCTGCGCCTTCAGCAATTCAAGCAGCTGTTTCTTCGCGTCCGTCCCGCCGCGGTTGATGTAGGGCGCCACGGCCTCGGCCTCGATCCCCGTCACCAGCGCCATCAGGCTCATCGGCTGGCACAGGCAGCTCTCGTCGATGCCCACGTCAAACGCACACCCCGCCTGCGCGCCGAGGTCCCCGTCCCCTGTGCAATCGATGTAATTCGCGGCGGTCCACGCCTCCCGCCCCGCCTTGGACTCCGTCACCACCGCCGCAAGCCGGCGCCCGTCGCGGATAGCCCCCACCACGCGCGTGTGCAGCCGAATCGCAATCCCCGCCTCTTCGCACATCTCCTCCAGCGCCACCTTCATCATCTCCGGTTCGTACGTGAACTTCCGCGTGGGCGGCGCATTGCCCATCGATTCCAGGCGGGCCTCGATCTCGGCCATGATCCCGTCCTTGTTGCCGTAATCCAGGATGTTGCAGAGCATCCCCGCGGTCCAGACCCCGCCCAGACACCCGTTTACCTCCAGGATCCCCGTTTTCGCGCCCGAACGCGCCGAGGCCAGCGCCGCCGCGACTCCCGCGGGACCGCCGCCGCAGACCAGCACGTCGAAAGCCGCGCGCAAGGGTACCTGACGGCCGTCCTCGCGCAACAGGTCCCCATCGTTGGAAAGCGTCCCCGACGTACGGTTGACGCGACCCTCCTTGTTTGGCCCGGCAACCAACGGCGTGTCGGATTCGCCCTGCGCCGCCACCGCGCCGCCCGCCGCCAGCGCGGGTATCGCCGCCATGCCCCTGAGCCAGCTTCGCCGGTTGATCCGGGTGTCCTTCTTCATCATTGCCCGTTCTCCTTCCGCCGCTACGCGGTGTCCCCGCGCGCATGCCCTTCACGCGCACCGGGCCACCCTACCACAGCCCGGCAGGCAATAAAAGCCGCCCGCGACCTCAGGCCAATCGCGTTGAAACCGGATCATTTCTGATGGGCGTAATCTGGTGACGATTCGGAAGCTTGAATCAAGGAAAGTGAGCGTGTTGGAGCGCCGGCATCCCTGCCGGCAAGATCCGGAATTCGCCACAGGCGAAATACCGGCGCCCTGCGGACCTCAAGGAAATCACATGTAAACCCGATCATTTCGGATGGGCGTAAACTGGCGACGATTCGGAAGCTTGAATCAAGGAAAGTGAGCGTGTTGGAGCGCCGGCATCCCTGCCGGCAAGGTCCGGGATTCGCCACAGGCGAAATACCGGCGCCCTGCGGCCCTCAAGGAAATCACATGTAAACCGGATCATTTCGGATGGGCGTAATCTGGTGACGATTCGGAAGCTTGAATCAAGGAAAGTGAGCGTGTTGGAGCGCCGGCATCCCTGCCGGCAAGGTCCGGAATTCGCCACAGGCGATATG
>JAHBVV010000041.1 GCA_019637335.1 Candidatus Hydrogenedentota bacterium
AAGCCCTTGGGGGCTTGTCCGTGGCACGCCTGGGGCAGTTGACAGTTGACAGTTGACAGTTGACAGTTGACAGTTGGCTGCGCGGGCGCTGAAATGGGGTGGGACATTCGGTATGGACGGCCTCATGGGGGGGAAGCCGCTCGTGCGGGGTGGTTGTGGCGGCGGTCGGTTGGCGTTGCTCCTGGCACACGAATCCGCCTGGGGCGGAATCGCGTGGCACGTGGATGGTGGGGATGCGTTGAACGGGGCGGGAGCAGACAGGAGATTCGCCCCTTGAAGCCGATGGCATGGCGCGCGAACTGACTCGACCCCGACCGGGACGTACCCCCGCGCTGGGGCGTGAGGCGTTGAGGCACGGGGAACTGTTGGACGCGGGGGTGTTTGTTGCAGCGTCTGGCGCCTGTGCGCGGGTACGTCCCTTGGCGCCGCCAAGGGACGGGTGCGCGCTGGAAACCTCGAACCCGGCGCAGGGAGACCGGTGTCCCGCGCATGAGGCCGCCGCCCTTCCTGAGCACCGCCGGTGCGCGCGCCTGACCCGGTTGGGGTCGCGGCGGGAGGTGTGTTTGTGGGGGGCGTGTCGGTCCCCGGGGAGGAGCGCACGGGCAAGCCCTTAGGGGCTTGACCGTGGCACCCCTGGGGGGAGGTTGGCACGGGCAAGCCCTGGGGGGGCAGTTGACAGTTGACAGTTGACAGTTGACAGTTGTCATAGGGGTGGTGAAAGGGTGGGTACAGCCGTTCATGACGCGTTGGGCCACCCGTTAAGGATGAAAAGCCGGTTGCTTCGCATCCGGTACACAGCCGGGACGGCTGGTGCCACGTTCCTTGCACGCTTCACCTTGATTCGTAAGAGTAACTCTTGAAGGAATGTGGCACGGGCGTCCCGCCTGTGTATTTTCGGAGCAGGCAGGATGCCGGGCTTTCTGGGAGTTGAGCCGCTCGTGCGGGGTGGTTGTGGCGGCGGTCGGTTGGCGTTGCTCCTGGCACACGAATCCGCCTGGGGCGGAATCGCGTGGCACGGGGGCGGGGGCATGCGTTGAACGGGGCGGGAGCAGACAGGAGATTCGCCCCTTGAAGCCGATGGCATGGCGCGCGCAACGGCCCAACCCCGGTCGGGACGTACCCCCGCTTGCTGGCGTTCGTGGGTGGGGCTGAGTGTTTGGCTGGACGGTGGGTATTGTGGGTTGATTGTGGCGTGTGTGCGGCGGTACGTCCCTTGATTGGGCGCGACGGCGTATGATGGGTGCGACCCGAATTTGCCGGCGGTGACGGTGGACAGCTGCGCGGTGAATATGGCGGCCTGTGGGGAGTACGTGGTGACGTACAAAGTGACGGACAGCTCGAGTCACGCGGCGGTGGAGGTGACGCGACGGTGCTTGCGGCTGTCGGGGTTGATTGCGGGAAGAATTTGTACGACGGGGACCGCCCGGCGCCGATTACCGAAGGCGGGACGCCGATCACGGCGCTGTTTTCCTGAGGGGCTACTCGCTTGCGGGCGTGACGCGGGGCGTGCTGGCATGCAGCGCGTCGACGGTCAGTTCGCCGGCTTGCCAGGTCAGGACGCCGGTTCCCATGGACGCCAGGGACACGGCGCCCCGGGGCGTTTGAAGGGTGAGCGGCGCGGGGTCGCCGTGGTAGCCGGCGATGTAGAGGTCTTGTTCCGGCGCGGCGAAGAGCCAGGCGGGGGCCTTGCCGCAGGCCAGCACGGCGCCGGCCACCTCTACACGCCCGGTTTCGGTCTGGCGTGCGACAGGGGATTCCAGCATAGGCCAGCCGAGATCGGCGTCCGCATTCCAGCGCCGCTTGAGCGACCAGGCGATCAGATCGATTTCGATGCCGACGGTTTCGCCGTCCCGGGCGTATTCGACGGTCCAGCGGCGTTCGGTGTTGTCCTGGTAGGCGGTTACCGGCGGTTCGGCATCATCCCGGAGGGTTCCCGAGGCGACGGCGCGCGCGAAGGCGGCGCCATCGGGCCAGGCGGACCTGGGTGCGACCTCGGCGTAGAACCCGGCGCGCGGCTTGCCCTGGAAGAAGCGGCTTTCGCGGTCCATATCCCAGAAGACGGTTTCCGGGCCGAGGTAGTTGTAGATTTCCAGCGCGAGATGGCCGTCTCGCCGCACGAGGCGCAGCGGCGCGCCGAAGCCGAGATCATCGCGCGAGAGCGGCATGATGGCGACGAGCGCGTCGCCACATTCGACCACGGCGACGGTTCCCGGGGCGAGATCGCGGGGGAACTCCGTGATTGGATCCTCGCCCGCCCAGGCGCGATCGTCCGGGCCGCGCCCGATGAAAGCAATGAGCACCTTGGCGCTCTGGAAACGGTTGAGGCTGGCGGGGGCGAGGCTGCCGGGGTGTTCGAGCGTGCGCGGGGCATAGAGGCCGATGGCCCGCGCGCCCTGCTGTACGCCGTAGAACTTGCCCTGTTCGCCATCGACGCCACGGCGGCGGCGGTCGGTTTCCGGGGCGTCTTCCGGGCTGTCAATGAGGTAGCGGGACTGGATGGTTACGGGCGGGGCGCCGTCCGCGCGCGTGGCGTGGACCAGGAAGACATCGGACTGGCGGCTGATCTCGCGGGTGGCGGTCCCCAGGGTGAACGCGGGATGGAGATAGGTCATGATCCCGATGTTCCGCTCGGGGTATACCGATTCCCAGACCGCGTAGGGGAGCGGGCGATGGGCGAGCATGTCCGCAAAAGCCTCCGGTGCGGCGTCCATCGCGACCCACTTTTCGAGATACTGCCGTTCCGGTACGATGTCTTCGATTCGTGTGTAGCGGTGGCCGCGACCATGCGGGCCCGCCCAGCGTCCGGTTTCCGGTTGCAGGTGCAGGGCGGCGGTCAGCGCAAGCCGGGTCCGCAAGGCCCGCGCGCGGACGGCGGCTTCCTCGTTTGTGGTATAGGTTGCGATGCGTGTCAGGGCTTCATGGGTGACGCGGGTGTAGGTGGGCGTGTTGTACTCGCAGAAGGTTCCCCGGGACAGGGTCTCGTGCTCCAGCTGTTTGAGGCGCGCATAGCCTCGGTTGGCGAAGTAGGCATCCTCCAGCAGCTCGCCGCCGAGTATGGTGTTCATCGCGCCCATGGCGGCGACGTTGGTATAGGTGATGTCCACGTTCATGCGGTCGATTTCTTCGAGGCCAAGGCGGATCGCTTTGCGGAGGCGGTCGCGCGTATCGGGTTTGAGGCGGTCTTCGTGCGCGATCATCAAGGGGATGAGGTGGCGCAGCGTGAACTCGACCGAATTCAGATCGCCGATGGCCCCTTCGCGGAAGGTCCATCGGAAATTTCCACGGTGCGCCGCGCCGTCTCGGGTCTCCTGCGCGGCGAGGATGGCGTCGATGAGTTGCTCCGCGATTTCGATGTTTTCCGGCGCGCCGTGGGCCACGAGTCCCTCGGCGAGGGCCGCCGCGCCCCGTGGGGAGGTGGGGCTGCCCATGTCGGTGGCGCTGGTGAGGTAATAGGGTTCCGGATTAAAGCCGGGGGGCAAGAGGGGGGCGGGATCGATCTGCGCGAGCACGAGGGCGATGAACAGAAGCATTGCGAACCTCCGGCGTGTTGTGTGCGGGTAGTATACATTGCACGGGTCGCCGGGGATCGAAGTCCGGATCACCACGAAGGGAGCAGAGCAGCCTTCGGCCGCAACTGAAGAAATGGTCACCACGGAGGGCACGAAGGGCGCGAAGAGAAACGGAGACGGATTCTAACCGCAGAGAACGCAGAGAGCGCATAGGGTGATTTTTGTGGGCGGATGGATTGGGTTGTTGAAAGGGACGCTTTCTTGACCGCGAATGGACGCGAGTGGACACGAATGCATTGGGAGCAGCCACTGGCCGCGATCGGGATTTGTGACCACGGATTACACTGATGACACGGATAGAAAATGATTCCGGTCGTTGGGGTGTGCTGGCGCTTGCGTGTGATTTCCGAGGTTAATTGTATGGTTTTTTTGGAGGGGTTGATTGGGCGGGGTGGCTTTGTGGGCTATCCGGCATCCTGGCTTTTTTCGACGAGCAGCGCCCAGTCTTCGCCGGAGGGGCGGTCGAAGTGGGCTGTCTCGCCGCCGTTGCGGGTTGTGGTTTCGGCCCAGGCTCCGGTGCGGGGATTGTAGAAGCGCGCGGTGAAGGAGCCGGTTGCCGCGCGGAGGTCGAGGGTGATTGGGGCATCGCCGGGCACGGCGTACACGGCGTAGGCGCGTCCCGGATCCGCCAGGCAGAAGCTTCCTTCGCCGACGCGATCGTTGTGCGGGCGCATGCGGTCGAGGTCCGGGAGGTGGCCGTTGAAAAAACGGCTGGCGTGGCCAAGACAGGCGCGGCGTACGGGGCCGGTGTCGCCGCCGGGGACGTTGGGGTCGTAGCCCATGATGCCGGTGTGGATGGTTTCCTGGCGTTCGTCGTTGTGGAAGATGAAGTTGGCGCCGCCCATCAAGGCGGACCACAGGCTGATGCGAACGGCCTCGCCCTGGTATGGCTCGCCTTCCAGAATCATGAAGGGGCGTACGGGCTCGCGGTAGAAACGCTGAACGACCTCGGGATTGCGCCCCACCGTGTCGTTCCGGTGGGTGACGGGGTCGAAGACGAAATCCACGGATTCGCGCCTGCGTTCCGTGTCGGTCCAGCGTACGCCACGCCGTTGGAAGAATTCGCGGAAGTGATCGCCGCCGTTGCCCTCGCTGTAGGAGTGTTCGTCCATGAAGACGAAGAAAACATTGCCGAAGGGCGCGGCTTCGGCGATGAGCTTTGCGGCGAAGCGTTCCCAGTGCCACTGGTTTTGTTTGGCGGGGGGCCAGGCGTCCGACCAGGCCTCCTCGAGGACTTCGACGCCGGGGGAGGCGATGGTTTGGACCTGGGTGACGTGGGGCTTCGGGGTGTCCGACACCGGACCACCGTTGATGACGTTAAAGGGGTGGTAGGCCCAGTCCGCAGGGTGCTTGGGCCAGCCCCAGAAGACGGTGACGCCGAGGAGGAGGCCCTTTTCGTGGGCGCGGGCGCAGAGCGCGCGAAAACGGGGCCAGTAGCGATCGGGCGTGTCGCCGTCGTCCCACTGGTGGAGATCCCACTGGTAGCCGCCGTCGTGCGCGCGCGGTCCCGAAGTGCGGCGCGCCCAGGGGGTCAGGCCGGGGTAGAGGTAGCCGTAACGGTTTTCGAGGTCGGAGCCATCCAGCTGCTGGCGCGGGGCCACGAAGGACCAGACGTGCACCGTGTTCAGGCCCGCATCCGCGCAATCGTCGATCCAGCGCGCGAAGTCGAGGTTGGCGTTTTGCAGGACGCACTGCGTGCCGCTGTCGCCGACGAGGAGGAGGGGGCGGTCGCGGTAGGACACGTAGTGGCCGCCGGGGCTTGTGGCGATGGCGGTTTGCGCGACGCCCGGCGCCGCTGACAAGGCAGCGGCGGCCAGTACGGCAGTGCGGCACATGACAGCCCAATGTTTCCGAGCCAAACCGCTACCGAAGCGCGGAGTCCACATCATCTTCATCCCACCGACCTTTCGCGTTGATTCCTGCAATGCAGGGCAGGCAGCCTGCCGTACTGGCAGCCGTTGTCCATTGGACCGGATGCCGCGACGCCAGGTCAACTTGCGACCTGGGATCGTGCAATCCTCTGGGCGGGGACGGGGAACCTCGGGATTGGGCATGCCGCCGAATTCCGGACCTGTGCATCCCATTCCTGGGCCATCCGTGTTGGGCGCGGTCGAAAAAAAGTGATTGACAAACGGTTGCGCGCGCCGTTTAATGAATCTGGTGGAACCGCAATTCCGAATGGCGTACACGGGCGCGGGTTCCCTGGGTAGCGGAGCTGGAAAGGCGGTTGATGATGCCAGACGTTTCTTCCACATCGCCCATCGGGGTGGCGTTCCGGGTGCTCAACGGCATGGTATTGGGTTTTGGGGCGGGCGCCGCCGCGTTTGGTCTAGCCAGTGCTGCAATCATGTCGGCGAAGAAGCTCCCGGACCACAACACCGTGGGCTTGATTGTGATTGTCCCGATACTCGTCGGGGCCGGTGCGCTGCTCGCCGCCGCTGTGGGTGGGTACGCCGCGTACCGGTTGCGGGAGTCTGCGGGCGCCTCGCTCGCGATTGGGATCGGGGCTTTTGCCGTTGTCGCGCTCCTTGTGGCGGGCGTTGTCCACTCATTGGCCTCGGAGCAGAAGCGCGCCGCCGGCAAACAAGCGGGAATCGCCGAGGTGAAGGCGCGCTGGGCCGCCACCTTCGGCGCCGGGTACCCGAGGATGTCGGAATCCCTGCCCAGGCTGTTGGGCCCCTTGCATTATCCGGCGGGGCGCCTTGCGGGGTGGGACGATCTGGAGATCTCCGACGCGGCCTTTGCTCCGGGTTGGCTTATCGCCCTGGAGACCGGGGCCCCGCTTTCCGATGTCGTAGCGTACTATATGACCGTGCTTCCCGGCGGTCTCGATTTCATTCCCGGCACATTAAACTGGCCCTGGCACTTCCGCGGCGGCCCGCAAGAATCCGCCGACGGGCGGGAGACGTCGGTGCGGATCGAATGGGCCGGGACGCTCACGCGCGTAACGCTCCGGACGGCGAAGGTGATGTACCGGGCGCGGCCGGACACCGAGCCGGCCGAGCTTCCGGAGCCCTGGCCCGAACCGCGCGAGGCCTGGATTGAGGGCGTCGCGTCACTACAGGCGCCGGACCGGGAAGCCTATTCGCGCCTGTTGGAACCCGTATTGTATCCCGGCGGCCGCATGCTCAGCGCGGCCTATCCCATAGACGTGTATCGCCAGGCGGGCCCCAATTGTGTCTATACAACGCAAGACACGCGCGCCCAGGTCGTGTCGTTTCTGGAATCGCGGTTCGCGGCGCCGGCCAGGGAGGATGGCAGAGACTACTTCACCGGCTTTCTCGATGGGCGCCACGTCAAGATATCCGTGTATCCGGCGGATGGCCCCGTGCCGTTGGGCGGTGTGATCATTCATTATTCGCTGTAGCCAGCCCGAAATTGCCGACGATGGTCACGTTGACCCCCGCATCGATCGCGAGCGTACGCACGGGGCCCGTGAATCGGTTTCCGGCGATCACGATGCCATCGCCGGCGCCGGCATTGATCTGGATCACGCTGTTGCAATGCGGCGTCGATTGAAAAAGGTTGCCCTGGATCAGGATGTCCGCGGGCACGGTGTCGTAGCGCGGCTCTTCGTTGATCCGGATCTCCGAATCCTTGTTTGCGTCGTCTTTCTGGCCGTTCTCGCGGAAGATGTTGTTGGCGACGACGAGCCGGGCGACATCCGGGGCCCAGAGCCCCTCGCGGCCGCTGTGCTCCACGATGTTGTTCGAGAGGATGCAGTCGAGGCTGTCCCGCTCGATGGTGCAGCCGCGCGAGCCGTTGTTTCGCATGATATTGCCCGTGGCGACGACTTTCTGGCAGCGTTCGAGGAAGAAGCCGCCCATGGTACTGTTGAGGATCTGGTTGTCGGTGATCTGGCCGTTTTTGCAGTCCTTGAAGTGGGTGCCATCGGAGCGGGAGCCATCGAGGTAGCAGCCGCGCACCACAAAATCCTCGACGTAGTAGAGGCAGACGCTACCCTGGTCTTCGCGGACGCTGCCCTCGGCGGGGCCGCGTTTCTCGCTGAGGTAGTCGTAGTATATGTTGCAGCAGTTGCGCGCGTAGACGTCCACGATCCAGACGTGTCGGATGGGATTCTCCGGGCCCGCGCCAAAGACGCCCACGCCCACGCTGGACAGGTCGAGGAAGCGCGTGGACTCCACGCGGATGTGGCTGCCGCCGCCGGTGGCGCGGATGCCCGCAATGTTCACGGATTCCGGCCACGCATCGCGGTGGCCCTGGATGGACCCGCCGCGAATCGTCACGTTCGATGCGTCTTCCAACAGGAAGGCCTGGCCGTCCTCCGCGAGGGAGGGGGACAATAGGAAGGTCGCGCCGTCCAGCACGAGGGTCCGGTTCGACGGCACACGCAGGCCGCGGGCGTCGTCGAGCAGAAACGTGGCTGGCGGGAAGACGAGCGTGGCTCCGTCCGGGCTGGCGTCGAGGGCCTGTTGCAGGGCGCTCTGGTGGCTTGTGGCGCCGTCCAGGACCGCGTCCGGCGGGAGGTGGGGTGCTAGCCAGGCGGGTGTTGTGCCGGCGGCCATCACGCTCGCGTTCCGTAGCAAGCCGAGACAAAGGACGAAAAGGGGTTTCATGACATTGCTCCCAACCGTGCCGGGCCAGGTTGTTCCAGTCTCCTGGCTCCATTGCCGGATCGTAGCATGCCCGGCGGCGAAGGAGAAAGGGCGGCGGAAGCGCGGATATTCGGGCCGGAAGGCGCGCCTGACAACGTCGGAAAGTCATTCCTTCCGGGACGCTGGAGGGCGTACCGTGATTAACTGACCGTCCGCTTTGTGACGTAACCGACAACCTCCACGCGAATCGGTACGCCATCCAACTCAGTCGGAACCCCAAGATCGTCTCCGGGGGGTTCCGTAAGGTTCACCTTTACGGCATAACCCTTCCCCACGCGCGTGATGCCCACGCCCGCCAACTGCGGCATGGCGCGCAGAAGTTCGTGCACCCGGGGCTTCGCCGCCCGGGCCTGACTGAGGGTAGTGCTGTTCATGACTCTATTGTACGCCATCCGGCCCGGTTTGCACAGAAAATCAAAGCGCCACGTCCACCTTGAGCGCGTCCAGCACCAGCCGGATGGGGTTGGCGTAGGTCAAGCCCTGTCCATTCGCGCCGCCTTGGTCCGAGCCCGCGAAGAGCAATCCGACCGCCCGCAGGTCCTCGCCTACGATCAGCGAACCGCTGTCTCCGCCATCGCTGAAGGGGCCATCCCCGTCCCCTTCGATCTCGATGGTGTTGTCAAAGCGCAGATCCCCGGAGTCGAATCCGACGACCACGTCGTCCAACTCGAAGGCCGTCACCCGACCGCGCGTCAGACCGGTGGTCCGCCCGACTTTGGCCACCATCGCGCCCTCGTCCAGGAATTCACCGCCCAGGCCCTTGAGTTTGCCCAAGCCTTTCAGTTTCGTCGTATTCGTTTCGATATCTTGCGCGATCTCCGCCGTGGCACAGTCCACGTAGTTTATCCCGGCGCGCTTGAGCTTCTGGAAGGATCCCAGCACCGCCACCACATCGTTCGGCGCGGCCCCGCCATCGTAACTGGCCGGCTGGAGGATGGCATCGCCCTTCTTCGCGCAGTTCTCGTTCGCCAGTACGTGGTTGTTCGAGAGCATGGCCAACGGCCCGCCGCCGCGTGGCCGGACGAAGGCCCCGAGGGTGCCCGCCGTCACCTGCACATGGCCCACGCTACACCCGATGAGTAACGGGCGCTGCCGCCGCGGGCGCCACGGGGCCGCGCGCTTGCTCACGAGCCCGATGTAGCGCAGATCGACTTCATTCTTCGCCTGCTCCGCTATCAATTCGACCGTCCGGCTGCCTTCCAGCGCCGGGTGTTGAAGCCGCACGGCCAGGGCATAGCCGCCGCCCGTTTTCGGCGCCACGCCCAGCGCGATGGCCGGCGACGACATGCGCAGCGACAGCGCCCGCGACGCCCCCCGCATCCGTGCCGATTCAGCTGCAACGGGGACAACATTGGCGGCTAGTGCGGCCTTGAGTTCACGTACCGAGTTCAGTTCCATAGCAGATTAATTTTCCTGAATACGCTGAATCCCTACAGGGGCGACTTGCGTACATGATGTCTCCGGGCAAAGTCAGATTCCTGCATTCCCGCACGTCTCTTTCATGCTGCCCGGCGTAAACGGATAGGTGGAGTATCCATAAGCCCCTCGCTATCGCTGCATAGTACTGTAACAAGGTCGAGCGATCTCCACAAGAAGGAGACTGATGTAACGGCATGTCGGCGGTTGTACGTTCACTTCTGGAAAGCGCGCCTCTCCGTCAGGGTCCCGTGGTTCGCCCGCTCTGGACGAACCCCAATGAGACTTTATGGTAATCTTCCCCAAGTCACCAGGCAAGCGCAGTTACTAACGAGTCGAAAGGAAGATCCATGCCCCGCCTCCGAATGCACATCCTGTACGGTCTTGTTATCGCCGTAGCAGCCACGCTGTTCCCCGCCGCGCATGCCGCGCCGCCGAATATTGTGCTTATCATGGCGGACGACCTGGGCTATGAGACCATCGGCGCGAACGGCAGCGCGCATTACAAGACGCCGCGGCTGGACGCGCTGGCGAGGGAGGGGATGCGGTTTACGCAGGCGCACAGCCAGCCGTTGTGCACGCCGACGCGGGTTAAGCTCATGACGGGGAAGTACAACTTCCGGAATTACACGGCGTTTGGCTATCTGAATCCGGAGGAGCGGACTTTTGCGCATGCGCTTAAGGCGGCGGGGTACGCGACGGCGATCGCGGGGAAGTGGCAGTTGGGGCATGACAACACGCTGCCCGCGCATTTCGGGTTTGACGAGCACTGCCTCTGGCAGCTGACCTATGAGAAGAAGGACGGCGAGCGTTTTGCGAATCCGCTGCTGGAGCGCAACGGGGAGACGCTCCCGCGGGATCCCGATGCGTATGGGCCGGACGTGGTGCTGGAATTCGTGATGGACTTCGTCACGCGGAAGAAGGACGGGCCTTTTTTCGTTTACTTCCCGATGCTGCTGACGCATGACCCGTTTGTACCGACGCCGGACACGGCGGGCTGGGCGGGGGACCGCTATGCGAAGGACAATGCGTATTTCGCGGAGATGGTGACATACATGGACAAGAAAGTCGGGCGCCTTGCGGACCATGTGTCGGCGCTGGGCCTGGCCGAGAACACGCTGTTCATCTTCACGGCGGACAACGGGACAAGCCGCGCCATTGCCTCGCCCTTCCAGGGGCGCACCGTGCAGGGGGGGAAGGGCGCGATGACGGACGCGGGCACGCACGTGCCGCTGATCGCGTGGTGGCCGGGGATGATCGCGCCGGGGACGGTCTACGAGGGGCTGATCGGTTTTGAGGATTTCTTTCCGACCCTGCTGGAGGCGGCGGAGCGTCCCGAGCTTGCGGCGGGGCTCGACGGGCGTAGCTTTCTGCCGCTGCTTCGGGGCGATTCCTACGCGCCGAAGCCGTGGCTCTACATGCACTATGATCCGCGCTGGGGCAACCGGAACCGCGACCGGGGCCGCTTCGCGCGGACGGTTCGGCACAAGCTCTACGCGGATGGCCGCCTTATCGATGTTGCGCAGGACCCGGACGAGCGGTCGCCCCTGGCCGGGGAGGCCATCACGCCGGACGTGGCGGAAGTGCGGGCCGTGCTGCAGGGCGTGCTGGACGATATGGAGCGGCAGGGCAGCGTGATGAGCGCGGAAGGCGCGCCGAAGGACGAGTAGCGTGTGGGCTTGGGTGGGCAAGGGTGAGAACATGACCCTGAGACTTGGATTCAACCCGTCATTCTGAAGATTCGTTGGCTTTCGGGTGTGAGGCAGGTTTTCCCTACCGTTGGCATCGAACATTGACTTGCGCCTAACAGAAATACTCAGCGCCGCCTGGCGCTGCAGCGAGATGCGCCGCAAACCAGATGGAGTGCCGCCACTCGATTAAGTTGCGTATTCTATGGCCCAAAGGCCCCCTCCGTGTTGTCTTTAACGTAGACTACCGCGAGGAACGTACCCATGAATGCGAACACGCCCGATATCGCCCTCTTACAGGTCTGGCAACACCGTCGTGATTCCGACGCTTTCCAGCTCATTGTTGCCCGCCATGCGTCGCTGGTGTTCAATACCTGCCGGCATATCATAAAGAACGACGCGGATGCCGCCGATATCAGTCAAGAGTGCTTTCTGAGCCTCGCCACGACACCCCCTCAGATCGAGCGTTCCCTAGCGGGGTGGCTGCACCGGCTGGCGACACACCGTTCCCTGAACCACCTGAAACAGGAACAGCGCCGCCGCCAGCGCGAAATTCGCTACGCCGAGGGACTTCCCGAATGGTCTGCCGGAGAACGGGACGATTTGCTTGACGCTGTGGATCTGGCGATCGACGCGCTGCCCGACGAGGTGCGCATCCCTGTTATCGAGCATTACCTCCGGCAGCAGAGTCACCAGCAAATTGCGGATGCACTGAAAATTCCGCGTCGTACCGTTACCAATCGAATTACACGGGGGGTATCGCTGCTGCGCGAAGAACTGAGAAATCGAGGAATCATCACCCCGGCGGTGGGACTGGCTGCGTTTCTGGAGACCGCACTCGCCCCCGCCGCGGTTCCGGACGTGATGTGCGCTTCATTAGGGAAGTTCGCTATGGCTGGGGCGGGGTACGGGACGACGTTGGGGGCGTGGAGCGGGGCTGCGGCAGTTCTCATGAGTAAGGGGGGGATTGCAACACTCGCCGCAGGCGTGGTGCTGATTAGCGCCGCGTGGGTACTCCTGCGCGGGACGGAACCACCTCCCGGGGGATCGGGGCCTCCGCCGACTCCGGTAGAAATGGAGGCTGCGGAAAATGCCGCTTCGGAGTCCGCGGTTCAGGCGCCCGAAACAGCCGTCGCTGCTATTCCAACGGGGGTCGCGGACGTGACCGTAATGGCTGAAGGACCGGGAACCATTTTTGGGCGGGTACTCTCTCGCGAGGGTGAACCGGTTGCGGCAACGGTCCGCGCCATACCGGCCCAGTACATGGAGTCCAAGCCGGAACCGGTACTCCTGGATCTCGCGCCGCGTAATCTGGAAGTGGATACCAGCGGCCGTTTCACCTTCAAACTCCTCCCACTCGATACCTACATCATTTTGGCCGTCGCGGGCGATCTGGGTGCGTATGGGGAGGCCCGCCTTTCGGATGCATACCCGGTCAATGAAATGGAGTTAATCCTCGAGCCGGGTGGCGCCATCAGCGGGCGCGTCACCGACACAGACGGGGCGCCGATCCCGGGCGCGCGCGTTTATCCGGTGGCGCGCGACCGGTACCGAGTCGGTGAGAGTGAAATGCGTGGACTCTCGGTTGTTACCGGCAGCGGCGGGGCGTTTCTACTGCCTTTTCTGCCTGCCGAGCAGTGGCAACTTCTGGCGGCGGCAAGTGGCTGCCAACCGTCGTTGACCGAAGACCTTACTGTGGGTGCGAAATCCGTCGAGATAGTGCTGAAGCCCGGGCTGACCCTGGCCGGCCGTGTGGTGGACGCAGTCTCGGACGTGGGGTTAGAGGGGATGACGCTTTCCGCAACACAGGAAGGGATACCTGTCCGCGCACGTGCTCGGACCGAAGCCGACGGCAGGTTTATGTTCGACGGCATCGCACCGGGCGATGTAAGTGTGACGGGCTACCACGCCACCCATGTATTGAAGGAGCACCCGGTGTCCCTGTCGGTACCGGAGGAAGGGGGCGAGCCAGTGCGCCTGGAAGCGACCCCGGGCGGAAAAGTACGGGGGCGGATCCTACTGGCGAATGGCGAAGGCATCGAGGGTGTTCGAATTGGTCTCCGCAGCATGGGGCATTCGCAGTTGGCGATCACCGGTGCCGGGGGGCGTTACGATCTTGACAATGTTCCGGGCGGAAACTACGCACTGGGTACGTTGGCAGTAACGCCATTTGACCGGCGGGAGATTCATGTTTCACCGGGCGAGACCATCGAGGCGCCCGACTGGGGAATCACCTCAGGTATCGTTCGGGGCGTGGTAGTGGACCAGTCAGGCAGACCCGTGTCCCGTGCAACGGTCTGGCTCAGCAATGCCGCGCCAGTAACCGGCGTGTGGACCGATTCAAAAGGCGAATTTCAGGCGGTGGAACCTGGTGTCCGGGGAATCCTCACCGTGACGGCGTCCAAGTTCGACCGTTCGAGTCGTCTGGTCAAGATCGACCTCGACCAGGATCCCGCGCCGTACGTGAAGCTCACACTTGACCAATCACGCGGCCTGGTCGCCGGACAGGTCGTTGACGAACGCGGTGCACCCGTGCGCGCGCGGCTTGCCATCTCCACCTACACCGGAATGCACATACCCGATCACCTGATCAATCACACGCCCGGCTTCATATCCCCATATGGAGAACCACCCATACCACCCGCGGAGGGCCAGACCAACTGGGAAATCACCATTCCCACCGACAGTGAAGGATACTTCCTCGCTTGGGTAGACACGCCGGCTGACCTGAAATTCTTTGTGTCGGCGTACACGCCGGAAAGTGTCCTCTCCAAGAAAAACCTGGTCCAGGAGTTGGCCTTGCGCGCGGGCGGAGTCAGGAAAGGGATCCGGCTGGTGTATAAGGCCGGGCCGGGCGTGTCGATCCGCGGGCGGGTGCAGGATGCCGGGGGCCATCCGTTACCCCATGTGAATGTGACGGCGAGGATAGAGAGGAGCATGGGCGAGAGCGGCGTCGCAAACAGTGATCTGGAAGGAAATTTCGCGATCAAAGGACTGCAGGGCGACATGTTCACGGTAGTTGCACACACCAGTGAGCACCTGGCGAGTACGATCCCGGAGGTCCCGGCGGGTACCACGGACCTCGTGATTGTGCTGAACAAGTTGGCGCGCGTCACCGGCATCGTCCAGGATGCCCGAACTGGCGCGCCGCTCACGACCTTTGAGGCCGCATTCGTGTTTGAAGGCGGCGGCACGGCCTACGCCCAATTCCAGCAAATAAGCAGCGTCCAGGGGGAATTCGACCTGACCGCGCCGGATCCGCGTCCCGAACTGGAATCTGATTTGGTGATACAGGCGGCGGGTTATGACCCCGCACGTCTGACGCTCGGATCAATTTCAGGGGATGTGGGGCCCCTGACCGTGACCATGTCGCCAGCGGGACCGCCGGTATCCGGGATCGTTGTCGACGAGGAGGGAAACCCTATTTCAGGAGCGGCTATCGCGTTTCGTTCGCTATCCGGCGCTCTGTCTTCCGGCTCGATGCTCACAGCGACGAGCGCGAGCGACGGGACTTTCCAGCATGCGGGCGTACCGGGTGACACCGAGTCGCTCGAAGCTTCGCATCCAGATTTTGTTCGGGCGCGCCAGACCATCGACCCGCATTCTGGCGATGCCGTTACGGTTATTATGTCGAAGGGGGGCGCTCTGGAGGGTATCGTTACGGAGGATGGACGACCTGTCGAAAAGCTTAGTCTGCGGGTCGCCGAGGCGGAGACGCCCATACAACGGACCGATGCGGAAGGCCGCTTCAGATTCATACACCTCCCTGTGGGAACCGTGACGCTTCGGCTGCGGACCTACGGCCCCGACGGCGAGGTTACCCTGCATATGGTCGAAACCGAAGTCGTGGCGGGGGAAGTGCGCACCGTCCGTCTGGCGTTCCAGAACGGCGGTATCGTCGTGGAGGAGTAGCTCTCGGAGGTCTCCCGGGCGTGGCAATATCCCTTATGCGGAGCGCCCCCGGAGTCTTGGCGGTTCTCATAGATTCATTATCGGGTATGCGCTTTCTTGGAGAAGAAGAGCGGCGAATTGCATCCCGAGCCGGGCCAACTTCGGGGCTTTCTGGACCCGCTACGCCGGGACCGGCGACTCAGCCAAGCCAGGCGGGTGTTGCCCGCGAGGGAACCAAGCGAAATAGTCGGCCTGCCCCCCTTGCCGGTCCGGGCGCGGTTTCGCTACACTTCCGGTGGCTGATCCGGCCTTTCCTAGAACCGCACCCGCATTGATGAGTCGCCATGTCGTTTGATCCCGCGCAGAATCCCGCCGAGCCCGAGGAGCCCAATCAGGAGGGGCTGTTTGACGCGCAGCTTTCGTTGCCGCTGCCGTTTGTGGGGGCTCCGGAGCCGATTACGACGGTGGTCAAGCGTAATGGGCGGGAGGAGGCGTTTGACCGGGGGAAGATCACGAATGCGATTTTCCGGGCGGCGGAGTCGATTGGCGGGGACGATCGGGGTCTGGCGGACAGCCTGGCGCGGGCGGTGACGATCTACCTGACGAAGCAGCTGGGCGGCCACGCGCCGACGGTGGACCATATTCACGACGCGGTGGAGCGGGTGCTGATTCAGATGGACCACATCCGGACGGCGTTCGCGTATGCGCGGTACCGGGATCGGCGGGCGCGTATCCGGCGGCTGCGGGAGGGGGACATGCGGCTGCTGCTGGGCGAACTGGAGGAGGCGCGCGACCGGGGGGAGGCTGTTCCGCCCGCAGGATCCGGATTGTTTGTTCGGACGAGCGCGGAGACGCTTTCGACGTGGGACCGGGACCGGATTGTGGAGGCGCTGGTGCGGGAGACGGGGCTGGACCGGGGGATGGCGGGTGTGATCGCGGCGGAGGTGGAGCAGCAGCTGGACGCGGCGGGGATCCAGCATTTGAGCTCGGCGCTGGTGCGGGAGTTGGTGGCGGCGCGCCTGGTGGCGCATGGCCTGCACGAGTTTCGGGACCGCCAGCAGCGGCTGGGGGCGCCGCTGTACGACTGCGAGCGGATCATCCGGGGGCTGACGGAGTCGACGGCGCGGCGGGATCCGGTGGCGACGGATTACGTGCTTGCGGGGGCGGTGAAGAAGGAGTATGCGCTGGCGCGGGTCTATTCCGCGGCGGTGAGCGAGGCGCACCTGCAGGGCGCGCTTCATCTGCATGATCTGGAGAAAGTGGACCGGTTGCGCAGCGCGACGCTCTCGCCCGGACAGGTGGCGCGGTTTGGCGTTGGGATGCCGGGGGCGCCGGATTTTGCGTCGCCGCCCCGGAGCGCGGTCACGTTCCTGGCGCAGTTGGCGAAGGCGACGGCGAATTTTCAGGCGCATTTTGCGGGCCCGATCGCGTGGGATTCGGTGAATTACCATCTGGCGCCGTTTGTTTATGGCTACAGCGGCGAGGAACTGGCGCAGTTTGCGCAGATGATTGTGTACGAATTTGCGTACCGGGCGATGGCGCACGGGGGCGACGCGCCGGGTTCGGAACTGCGGCTGGACTGGATCGCGCCCGCGACGATCGCGGATCAGTTGGCCGTCACGCCCCATGAAACGGACGAGCCGCGGCGCTACCGGGATTACGAGCATACGGCGCAGCAGCTGGCGTGGCGGATATTCGAGACCCTGCAGCAGAGCGAGGGGCTGCATGTGGCCGCGCCCGCGCTCGGGATAACGGTGGACGAGCGCTTTTTCAAGGCCCCGGGCGCCGATGCGTTTCTGGAGCAGGCGACGGGCGCGGCGGCGGCGGGTTTTCCCGTGCGGCTGCGGTTTGTGCGCGAGGCGCCGCGTCCGCTGACCGGCGCGCCGGCGTGGCAACCTTCGGAGGTGGTTTTCGGGCAGGTGGCGCTGAATCTGCCTCGCCTGGCGTGTCTCGCGGATTCGGAGGCGGCGTTCTACGAAGCGGCGGACCAGATTGTGGCGCTTTCGTGTCAGGGCCTGGCGGAACGCCGCGCGTTTCTGGAATCGATCCTTGCGCGGGGCGCGGTGGGTCCGCTTGGCTTGCTGGCTGTTCAGCACGGGGCGGCGCCGCTGATCGATCTGGAGCAGACGACGGGCCGGATCGCGCTGCATGGTCTGAACGAAGCGGTTCAGCTGCTGGGTGGCGCGCCGCTACACGCGAGTGACGATGCGTGCCAGCTGGGTGCGCGTATCGTGGAGCGGGTGGCGCAGAAGTGCGCGCTGGAGCGCCGTAAGCGTGGCTTCGCCATCGAGCTGGGGCCGGGCCTGGATTGGAACGTGTCGCATCGCTTCGCGAATCTGGACGCGCAGAGCCACCCGGAAAAAACGAAAACCGTCATAAACGTGCGCGAGGACGATAAAAGAATGCACTATACGCCGGGGGTCGGGGTGGCGGCTGGGGCCGAGATCAGTCCGTTTGACCGGGTGCGTGTGGAGGGGGAGCAGCACCAGCGCCTGGACGCCGATCGGTGGGTTGCGTTGGCGGCGCACCCTCTGGCGGTTGCGCCCGGGGCATTGGCGGATCTGGCGCGCAAGGCATATTATCAGACATTGGCGGGTGGTATTTATCTGTAAGCCGTCTTTTGAATCTGTTCTGATCGCGAGAAAGCTCGCCCTGAGCGTATGTTATCAGATGCTGAATCCGCAGGGCAGCCTTGGGCCGCAACCGAAGAAATGATCACCACGAAGGGCGCGAAGGTCACGAAGAAAAACAGAGAATAGCTTTAACCGAAGAGAACGCAGAGAGCGCATAGGGTGATTTCTGGTACGCAGATGGATTGGGTGGATGATCGAGAGAGTGCATCCTTAACCACGAATGAACACCAATGCACACGAATGCATCGGGAGCGGCCGCAGGCGGCGATCAAGAATTGCGCCCACGGATTGCACTGATGACACGGATAGAAAATCAGACGTTGAGGCCCCAAGAAAACGCCCCGGGAGTGGGCGCTCCCGAGGCGAAGAACTTTGGGTCCGACAGGAATCAGGTTGCTGCTTTGGCTTCGTCCACGATGGCCATGAGCCGGCGTCCATATTCGGTGTAGGAGTTGTAGAGCAACTCCTTGTCGCTGGTGGTTTCGCCGGTGTGGATGACGGCGGCGAGGTGGGGTTCGATGGAGAACCCGCCGTCGTATCCGCGCGCCAGCAGGTCGGCGATGGTTTCTCGGACGAATCCCTGGCCTTCTCCGCAATAGCAGTAGACCGGCTCGCCGTCCACGATGTTGGCGTCCTTGATGTGGACGTAGACGATGTGCTCGCGGACTTTCTGGTAGTACTCCCAGGCGTCCTGCTTGTAGCTGACGGGGTTTCCGGTGTCGTAGACGACCTTGAGCGCGGGGCTGTTCACCTCGCCGAGGAGGATGTTGCTGTTGTCAGCGGAAAGGCCGCCCCAGCCGCTGCAATTCTCGTGGGCGAGGGTGATTCCGCCGTCCTCCGCTATTTTGGCCAGGGTTTTCATGCGCGCGATGGCCTCGTTGCGCCAGGCGGATTCCTCGACGGGGTTATTCTGGTCGTTGGGATAGCTCATGACGCGGATGAAGGGGGTCCCGAGGGTCTTCATGCGTGGTATGGCGCGCTGGAGGTCGCTGATATCGAGCTGGGGGTCGCACGTAATGGGGCGTGCCCAGTTGGCGATGGCGCTGCCGAAGCAGGAGACGTTCATTTTTGCGGCTTCGAGCGCCTCGCAGACGGCGTCGAAGGTATCGTCCGAGATCTGGGTGATATTGGTGCCGTCGATCATCCGGAGTTCGAGGTGGTTCCACCCGAGTTGCTTGTGGGCCTTGATCTGGACGCCGATAGGCTGTCCGGCTTCGTCGCTGATACCGGAAAAGAACATGCTGGTTTCCTTATTAGGTTTTTACGATCCAAAGGTCAATTGCGCGGGAGCGGCTCCGCAATCGGGCTACTACTCTTCGAGGTAGACCACGACGCGCTTGCCTTCCCAGCGCGCGCAGGCTCCCGGCGGCACCTTGACGATAAGCTCGGTGTCGCCGCCGTCGCCGACGGTGATATCGAGCCGGTGCCGGCCTTCTTCCTTATGCTGCTGCCCGCGCCGCACGGCGATCACCTGCCCGTGAACGGCGGCGTGTGCGGGCGGCGGCGGGGGACCGCCCGATTCGTGTTCCAGACGGTCGATTGGCGCCTTGGGCCGGATCGGGTCGATATAATCGCGAAAATCGTCCGGCATACCATCCACCTCGCGGGCCCCCGTAGCCTGTTCGCTACGGGTACTCTACCGGCGTGGGGGCCGCTGAATCAAGCTGGCGGGGTTCAGAGCAATCGCATTTAACTTTCGCGTACGCGCTGATCGCCGGAGGCGAATCCTGGATCCTGCCGGCAGAGATGCCGGCGCTCCAACACGCTCACATTCCTTGAATCAAGGTTCCAAATCGACATGAGTTCACGCCCAAATGCCACGATCCGGTCTACAACCGACAACTCTCCGGGCGGGTCAGGCTTCGGTTCAGCGGACCAGCCCGGTCTCGACGGTATGGCGGGTTTTTTCGCCGCCGAGGATTTCGATGAGGGTCAGGGCGAAGTCCATAGCAGTGCCGGGACCCCGGGAGGTGATGACGTTACCGTCGCGCTCGACGCGCCCGCCGGTGCAGCGGACCTCCGGGAAGTCTTCGGCGTTGATAAAGCCGGGATAGGCGGTGACGGTCTTTCCGTCGAGTATGCCGAGCTTGGCGAGCACGCGCGGGGCGGCGCAAATGGCGGCGATATATTTGCCCTCGGCGTGCATGCGCTTTAGCAGGGCGGTCAGCACGGTGGAACCGGCGAGGTTATCGGCTCCGGGGAGCCCTCCGGGGAGGACGATCATGTCGAGGTCGTCCAATTCGGCGGCGCTCTCGAGGTCGGTGTCGGGAACGAGGACGACGCCCCGGCTGGCGACGACGTGCGCGGTGTCCAGGCCGGTGGTGACGACTTCGAAGTTTGCGCGGCGGAGCAGGTCGATAATGGTGACCGCTTCGAGTTCCTCGCAGCCCTGTGCGAGGGGGACGAGTACTTTGGGCATGGTGGAAACTCCTAATCTGCCGTATGCGCTGGATTTGTGGATTCTTCCGTGTTGAGTTCCAGTAATCATAGCATTTTCGGGGTGATTGCTTCGAAGAAGGGATGGAAAAGCCGGTCCGGGGCGCGGGGCGCGGATCGCGGATTTATCCCCGCGCCGCAAACGTGTTAGACTGCCGCTTCGTATTTCGGTCGGGTTTTCAGCTGGTACGCGGGTGCGGAATCTATGAAGTCTTACTTGTTCGCCGGGGCCATAGCGCTTTTACTTTGCCCCTGCGCCGTTGAGGCGCTCGAGGCGGGCGCATCGCGGGCCCGTATCGCCGCGCCGCGGGGCGTGCCGCTTGATGGCGACGCATCGCGGCTGGGCCGCCCTTCGTCGGGCGAGCATGACCCGATTTGGGCGCGCGCGCTGTACCTGGATGATGGCGATACATCGGTATTCGTGGTCAGCCTCGATCTTTTTGCCGTGACGCCGGGGTTGCGGGCGACGGTGGTGGAGCGCGCGGGGTCCCTGGCGTCGCCGGAGGCCATCATTCTAACCGCGACGCACACGCACAATGGCCCCGGGGGGATGGCGGAGTCGCTGCCCTGGCGTTGGACGGCGGGCCGCTACCATCCGGAGATGATCGACACGGTGTCGGACGCGGTTGTGACGGCGATGTCGCAGGCCCGGGAGCAGAAGCGCCGGGCGACGCTGGGTTACGGCACGGCGGTGCAGCGCGTTTTGTCGGCGAATGTCCGGGGGGCTGAAGCGCCGATCGACGAACAGATTGGGGTAATCCGGGTTGACGACGCCGACGGGAAAGCCATCGCGATCCTGACCAGTTTCGGGGCGATGCCGGATCTGGTTCCGGAGTCGGATTATTATCGCTTCTCGGCGGATTTTCCGGGCGCTTACTGCCGGGAAATGGAGGCTTTGACGGAGCCGGGTTGTGTGGCGATGTTCCTGAACGGGTCCGCGGCGGGCCAGCGGGCGGTGGATCCGGAGCGGAACGAAGGGTGGGCGCGTATCGACTCGATCGGGCGGTTGCTCGCGGTGCGGGCGAAGGCGGTGGCGAACGACATGGTGTTTCACGACGCGAAGTTGACGGTGATGCACCGGGAGGTTCCGGTTCCCGAGGGCATCGGGGAGGCCTACCTCCCGCCGACGGCCCTCATTCAGTTGATCGGCGTGGAGGGGCTGCTTGTTGCGTTTGTGCCCGGTATAATCACCGCGGAAGTCGCCAGGGACCTGCGAGCGACCGCGATTGCGGCGGGCTACGAGGCGCAAATGAGCGCGGGGCCGGCCAACGGTTACCTCGGCGCGCTGGTATCGCGGGCGGCGTGGGCCGCGCCGGAACACGTGGACCTGCCGAACTGGCTGGGTCCGGATGCGGGGGACTGGCTTGTGGGCCAGGTTGCCGCACTGGTTGCGGGGGAGCCTTACGCTGAGACGCCGCAGGCCAGCGCGGGCGCCGCGGAGCGGGAGGCCCTTCCGGGCGGTGTATTGCTGTCGTTTCGCGGCGGCGCCTACGCGCGCGGATACCAGCGCGGGGCCGAAATGCGGGATTTGATACCGGGGCTGTATGAGGCGCGCGTAGCCGGGGCTGTGCGGGGTGGCGCGTGGCTTCCTCCCGGCGATGGCTGGTTACTCTGGCCGCCCTTCCTTGACCGGGTTCCGGTTGCGCTGCCCGCCCTGGCGCAATCGGTCCGACCGCGGTTGGCGGGTCTGGGCGAGCACTGGATCGACGAGTTGCGTGGCTTTTCCGGCGGCGCGGGCATGACTCCCGACGCGGCCTGGCTGCTGCAGAACGCGCCCGCGCAGGAGGGCCCGGATGGGGGGCAGCCGGTGGGGCATACCATGATGGCGCACCTCGGCGGCGCCAAATCCAATGGCGGCCCGTCGGTGGCGTGTACGCTTGGTTCGGGTTTGTTTGAACGGCCGGCGGCGGCGCGTGTCGAACCGGATACCGGCCGGTACTTTTTGCAGGCGGGTCTTGATGGCATCTGGGGGGTGATGGCCGGGATGAACGACGCCGGGGTAGTGGTGGCGGTCACGCGGGATCCAGCGGCGGCGGCACATTCGAATGGGCCGCCTCTTCCGCTCATCGCGCGCGAATCCCTTCAGTTTGATTCGACCTATGAAGCCGCGCTGGAGCGCCTGCGCGCCGCGAACCATGCGGCGGGCCACCGCGTGCTGCTGGTGGGCCCTTCTCGTGAAGGCTGGCGCGGCGCCGTTCTCACCTACGGGCGGTCGGTAGCCGTTCGGGAGCAATCCGAGGGCCTGCTTGTGGCCGTGGATCCGGAAGAGCATTATCCCGATGAGGACGCCCGCCAGCGGTACGCGCTGGCGGCGGCGCGTTTCGGGGATGTGGCGGAGGTGGATGCTGGCGCGCTTCAGGCGTTTTTGCGGGAGCGCGGACCGGATCAGGTGGATGATGGGGGGGCGTGGAACACGGGCGTGCGCCATGCCGCCGTGTTTTCGCCGAGCCGCCTCAGGGCCGGCCTCGCGTTTGCCGCGGCCGATGGCCAGCTGGGCGAATTCACGGAAGTCGTGCTGAAGAAGGCGCCGCGAAATGAGTGAGACGATTCGAAGTTACAGCAGTGGCGGGGCGGGGGTGTACGGTGCTCCCGGATCGCGGGGCCGCACGTTTCGGCGCGTAATGCTTGTTATGTTGGCGGCGGGCGCGGTCTGGATTTTCTGGACGACCCGGGACACGTGGCCGGCGGAGGCGCTGGTGCCGGGCGAGCAGACGTACCGTATTCAGGCGGCGCGGCTGCTGGCGTCGCGCCAGGATGCGGCGGGATCGCCGCTGTGGCGGCTGGGGGTGCTCCCGGAGCGCTACCACGCGGTACCGGAGTTGCTTGGCAACAATTTTGGCCTTCCGGACTGGGTATTGAACAACCTGGTTTCCGGTACCTGCTACATTTCCGGAAAGGACACCCTTGCCTTTTCGGACGTGCTCGTAGTGACGCGCATGAGCCGGATCGGATGCCTGATCGAGCGCTACCACCGGTATTTCGGCGGTCCCGAGGTGGATTATGCGGGCGGGCTCGAACTCCGCCGTATGCCGGAATCGGGGGTGTACTACGCGGTACGCGGGCGCACGCTGGTATTCAGCCCGGCGCGCGACGCGCTGATCGCGGCCCTGACGCTTCCCCTCGACGAATCGCTCGCGCGCCGCGAGGACCGGGACGGCAGCGCTGCGGGCGATTTGCACGGAACGGTTGCGCCGCGCGAGAGCGATCCGCTGGGCGCCTACATAGAGCGGGCGGATTTCGCGCTGGCGTTTGCTCCCGGCATGGTGCGGTTTTACGCCGAGGCCCGGATGCGGGCGGCGTGGCGAGCCCCGCTGGACGCGATCGGATCGGGCGGGAGCAGCGGGCCGCTTTCGGCTCCGTCAAACGGCGGTGTGGTGGTGGCCGGTGATCTGGGCGCGCCGCTGCCGGCGGTCTGGCGCGCGGTGGATGAAATGGCGGGTGGCTGGCTCAGCGGGACGACGGCGACATGGCCGGGATTCGCCCCGGGCGAAGGCGAGGCTGGCGAACGTTTTCGGGAGGCCCTTCAAGAGGCGATGGGGCCGGGATTTACCCTGCGCTGGACGGGGGTGGACGTGGACGGCGTGCTCCCTCTGCCGGAGCTGGACGTGTGGCTGGAGACGCGGGCGGACGCCGCCGCCTGGCTGGAGGCGATTCCGGCGATCGGCCCGGACGCGACGCCCCTGGCCGATGCGCCCTACCGCAATCCTGACCGTGGCGTGGTTCACTGGCCGCAGGGTTGGGGGTCGGTGTTTGAGCCGGCGCTGGCGCCAGTTCCGGGGGGCGTGCGTCTGGCGCTCCATGCGGCGCACCTGGAGCAGATCCCGGCGGCCGGCCCTCCGGTTGCGGTTTCGTCTGACCTGTATATCCGGATCCGGCCATCCGAGGCGCTGGCGCTCATCCAGGAAGCGGGGATGGTTTACGCGGAGTGCGGCCTGATCCGCGGGCATTCGCTGGCGTCCTTCCAGACCACGATGGACGGGCTCATGGCGGGAACACGGGAGGTTTCCGAGGTCCGGATCGCCGCGGGTTACCGCGATGGCGCGGTCCGACTGGAGGCCGAGATAGAACTGCGCCCGGGGGGATAGAGGGGCGTGGTCAGGAGGCGCGCCGGGATCGCGCGCCGCTTTCAGCGAGAAACCGCCAGCCAGGTTTCCACGGCATGATCGAGATCGGCGTCGGAGATGTCGCGGTGGAAGACGATGCGCAGGGTTTCCGGCCCCACGGCGAAGACCCGCACGCCCCGTTCCGCGAGATCGGCCTGGATGCGCTCGGCTTCCGGCGCGCGCAGCATGAGGATATTGGTGGGCGAGGGGAGGACAAAGCGCGATCCGCTGGCCTCGAGGCGCTCCCGGAACACGCTCGCGCGACGGTGATCCTCCGCCAGATCGGGGATGTGGTGCTCGAGCGCGTAGAGGCAGGCGGCGGCGAGAATTCCCGCCTGGCGCATGCCGCCGCCGAGTTGCTTGCGGGCGCGGCGCGCTTCGTGAATCGTGGCGGCGTCGCCCGCCAGGAGTGACCCCGCCGGCGCGCCAAGGCCTTTCGAACAGCAGAAACTGATGGTGTCGCATGGGGCTGCGAGCGTGGCGGGCTCCACCCCCAGCGCCACGCTGGCGTTGAAGATGCGCGCGCCGTCACAGTGAAGCCGGAGGCCGTTGGCGCGGCAGATCGCGGCCAGGGCGGATACCTCCTCGGGCGTATAGCACGCGCCGCTGCCGCGGTTGGTGGTGTTTTCGATGGCCGCGACCCGTGTGATGGCGAAGTGGGGGTCGTCTTTCAGCACCAGCGCGGCTTCCAACTGCGCCGGGGAGATTTTTCCCAGTTCGCCGGGCAGCGGCCGCGCAAGCAGCCCCGCGAAGCGCGCCAGGTTGCCGCCCTCGTAGTTCACCGGGTGGGATTGTTCGCTGAGGATCACGGCGTCGCCGGGGCGTCCCAGAACGAGAAAGGCGATCAGATTCGCCATGGTTCCGCTCGGGACGAAGAGTGCGGCTTCCTTGCCCATCAGGGCAGCGGCGTACGTTTCGAGCCGGTTGACGGTGGGGTCTTCGCGCAGCACGTCGTCGCCGACCTCGGCGGAGGCCATTGCGGCGCGCATGGCGGGTCCCGGGCGGGTTACGGTATCACTTCTGAGGTCGACGAGGCGGGCCATCGGGGGTTTCCTTGAGCACTTGAAAAGGTCTTAATTCTGAACGGTACAGCACGCCGGATTGTATCTGGTTCGCCGCTGGCATTGAAAGGGGCGCCCGGGTTTTTTGCGCGTGTCGGAATTGATGCAATTGGCCGTAAAATGCTAAGGTTGGCGCGTCTGTCCCGTGCCGGGTATTCGGAACGGGGTATGGATCGGGCCATACCACCCGGCAAGCGGGCTGCCTGCCGTGTCGCGCCTCCGACCAGGGATTCTGTATGAACTTCTTGAACATCTTGCGCTCGCATTGCGCCCCAATCGGCCTGGCGCTTGTGCTGGCGGCGCTGCTTTCCGCTTGTGGCAACTCGGAGAACGCGGTTCCCGCGCGGATCAGTTGGGACAAGCATGCGTCGGGCAACCACCAGATGGCGATGTACGGGGAACCTTTTGCGAAGCCACTGCGGGCGGTGGTCGAGAGCGCCGTTCGGCCCGGGCTGTTGGGTGGCGAAGGCGGCCGGGACGTGGTTCCGGGGGTTGCGGTCCGATTCGTTGTGGAAAACCCGGATAAGGGGGTGGTGTTTGCGGAAAGTGGCACGGCAACGCTGGATGCGGTCACCGATGTGTCCGGCACGGCGCGCGCGGACGTGATCGCGGGCACGGATCCGGGCGATGTCATAATCCACGCGTCACTTCCGGAATTTCCCGACGCGGGGTCGGTGGAGTACCGCCTGGTGGCGGGGGTGCAGCGAATCGGCGCGGCGCTCGAGGGGAGCACGGGCGACAGCGTCGGCCCCGTTGGCGTTCGGCTGTGGAATTCGGACGGGACGCCCGCGTCCGGCGTGGAGGTCAACTTTCGGGCGGTGGGCGAGACGGAGGGGGCGCGGATGCTGAACACGCGTGTGTACAGCGATGCGAGTGGCCGTGCGGAGACGATATGGACGCTCGGGAGCAAGGTCCAGCGGTATTTTGCGGACGTTGAGATACACGATAATCGCGCCGGCGTGAGCGAGGAACAGCGCTTCGACGTGCGTACCGTTCATTTTGAGGCGATGGCGATCAACGCCACCCAGATGGCGGTCGTGTTGCTGGGCGGGCTGGCTGTGTTCGTGTTCGGGATGAAGATGATGTCCGAGGGGCTCCAACGGATGGCCGACCGGCGCCTGAAGAGTATCTTGCAGTTCATGACGCGCAACCGTTTCATGGCGGTGGTCGCGGGAACGCTGATGACGGCCATGGTCCAATCGTCGAGCGCGACGACGGTGATGACGGTGGGATTTGTGAATGCGGGGCTGATGACGCTGAAGCAGGCGATCGGCGTGGTGTTCGGGGCGAACATCGGCACGACGGTGACGGCGCAGATCATTGCGTTCAAGCTGGATGATCTGGCGTATCCCTCGATATTTCTGGGGCTGCTGCTGATGATGTTCATGAAACGCCAGCAGCTTAAGTTTCTCGGGCAGGTGCTTCTGGGCTTTGGCTTGCTGTTTCTGGGTATGCAGACGATGGGGGGCATCCTGAAGCCTCTCCGGTATAGCCCGGAGTTTCAGGCGTGGTTTCAACTGGTGGACTGCACGCCGGTGGACGGCGGCATGATGCCGGCGGGCCGCGCGTTGCTGTGCATTCTGATTGGCACGGTCACCACGGTGGTGGTCCAGTCGAGTTCGGCGACGGTGGGGCTGGTTCTGGCGCTGGCGAGCCAGGGCCTGATCGGGTTCTACACGGCGGTTCCGCTGATTCTCGGGGACAATATTGGCACCACGATCACGGCCAATCTTGCGGCGATTGGGACGAGCCGAAACGCGCGGCGCGCGGCGTTGGCCCACACGCTGTTCAATGTTTTCGGCGCGACGTATATGTATGTGCTGTTTTTCATCCCGATCTGGTCGGGCCAGCCCTTGTTTCTGGGTTTTGTGAACTGGTTTACGCCGGGCGAGGTGTTGCACGGCGAAAACGAGAACCTGCTGCGCCATATTGCGAACATTCACACGACTTTCAACCTTTGCAATGTGGTGCTGTTTCTCGGGTTTACGGGGGCGATGGCGCGGGCGTGCAATTTCCTGATACCGGTGTTGGATTCGGAACGGGACTCGGTCTTGCGCTATCTGGAACCGAAGTTGTTGAGCGCGCCCGCGATCGCGCTGGAGCAGGCGGTGAAGGAGGTGTTGTTCATGGTGCGGAAGGGGCAGAAGTCCATGAACGAGAGTTGCGACTTGTTGTGCGACGGGCGGACGGAGTTTGTGGAGTCGATTCTGGCCCGCGAGGACGTGATAGACAAGTTGCAGCACGAGATTACGGGGTATCTCGTTGAGCTGTCTCGGACGAGCCTGGATACGGATGAATCGTCGTTGATTCCCGCGCTTCTGCACGCGGTGAACGATGCGGAGCGGCTGGGCGACCATGCGGAGGCGCAGGTGGAGTTGCACCGCCTGCTCGGCCAGCAGCGCCTCGCGCTGACGGAGGCGGATCGCGCGGGTATCCGGGAATCTCAGAAGTACCTGAACGAGGAATTTGAAGCGATCTACCGGACGCTTGAGAAAGAGGATCCGAAGGCGGTTTCGGACGCGCACCGGCTGGATGAACGCTTGAACATGCTGATGAAGCGCCTTACGGACGAGCACATCAAGCGGCTCGACGCGGGCGAATGCGACGTGCAGGCGGGTGTGATTTACCTGGACGCGCTGGCGCACCTGGAGCGCGTGGGCGATCACCTGGTCAACATCGCGGAGCGCGCGGGCCGCATTCTGGAGGTCACGTCGTCGCCGTCCTGACTACGGCCGTGGCCGAGATCGGGGGCGCGAGTGCGCCAGGGGCGGATACGCGTGTTCTTCATTACCGGAGAGGCCTGTTGTGACTCGGAAGAAGACGTTAATCGCGGGGTTTGTTGGCCTGCCGGCCGTGCTGGCCGCCGCTTTTCTTATCGTGATTGGCCCGTGGCCGGCGTACCAGGACTCGCGCTATCGGGAGAGCGATTACTACCGCGCGGCGCTGGACGCGATAGCCGCCAGCGCGTCGAAATCCGAAAAGACGGCCAGCCCGGGGCGGCTGCACGCCGGCTGGGCGAAGCGGGCCATTACGCCGGAGATCGGCGCGCCGCTGGGCGGCTACTCGGGGCGGAAGGGCGGTATGGAATCAACGGGAGTTCGCGACGAGCTGTATGTTCGGGCGCTGGCGCTGCATGACGGTGTGGACACCGCCGTAATACTCGGATCGGACATGTTGATCATCCCGCCGAATCTCTCGTCCGCGGTCCTGGAGCAGGTGGGTGCGCGGACCGGGCTGACGCCGGACCAGATCCTGTTCAACGCAAGCCATACGCATTGCGGCCCCGGGGGCTTCATGCCCGGGCTGGTTTCGAAGTTTTCCGGAGGGGCGTATGACGAAGCGCGCATGGCCCGGATTATCGCGGCCTTTGCGGAGGCCGCAGTGGAGGCGCATGGCGCGCTGGAGCCGGCTTCCATTGCGGCGGGGAGCGCCGACGCGCCGGAGTACATCCGCAACCGCACGCGGGACGGTGCGCCTGTGGATTCGGAGCTCAGCTTCATGCTGGTCCGGCAGGACGATGGCGACGTGTGCTATGTGGCCAGTTACTCGGCGCATCCGACGGTATTCGGATCGCGCATGATGGCGTTCAGCGCGGAATACCCCGGCGAACTGATGCGCTTTATCGAGGAGGAGACGGGTCACGATGCCCTGTATCTAGGCGGGGCGGTGGGATCCATGGGCCCGCGGGCCCCGGAGGGCGAGGATGACGGGGCCCGGGTGACCGCGATGGGGCGCGCGCTGGGCAGCCTCATTTTGGCGAGCGACGATGCCCTGGCCTTCACGGATCATGCGGATATCGCACCGGCGGGCGCGGCGGTGGGCATGCCGCCGTTCCAGTTGCGCCCGTTTGAGAACCGCCCGCACTTGCGCCTTTCGCCGGCGGCCGGATATCTGCTTGGTCTGCGCCGGGAGGGCTGGATACACGGAGTCCGAATCGGCGACTTGTTCCTTGTGGGTACGCCGTTCGATTTCTGTGGCGAGACGAGCGTGGTGTGGAAGGAATGGGCCCGGGAGCACGGGCTGGACTTGTGGGCTTTGAGTTTCTGCTCAACCTATTGCGGCTACCTTTCGCCGGACAAGCACTACTGGGACGTTCCGTTGAATTACGAGACCGGCCCGATGGGATGGTTTGGCCCGAATACAGAGGCGTATTTCACCGACTTGTTCCAGGCGCTGGTCCAGGGGCTGGCGGTTACGGAAGGGCGCTCCTGACATGGCGGATGGCCAGGTCACGGACGCGATGGCGTTGCCCGCACCTCGGGCCGGGCGGCCGGACGGACTGATCGCGGCGGGGCTTATCGCGTTTGCCGTGTCGCTCTTGTTTGTCCTCGCCATACTTGAGGGGAGCTGGCTGCGCGCCCAGCCGTGGAGTTCGGCCCTGCGGACCGAAGACCACGTGATTGATGACCCGAGCGCGATTGCGGCGTGGAGCCGCCGGCTTTCCCTGGACCAGAGCGTGGGCGAGAGTGAGAATGTGCGCGCGATTCTCCGGGATCTTCGGCGGCTGGAGCGCGAGCAGGCCGCGGGCAGAACGCGCTCGGTACTGGAGGATCCGCTGGGCACGGCGTCGCTGGCGAACCTCGATTATTTTCCGCGCGCGTCTCTGGTTATGGTGGACTTGCCGGCGGAGGCGATGGCGCCGTTGCTTGAGTCCGGCCGCATTCCGGCTGCGGGCGCGCGCGAGGTGCTTGCGGGCTATCTGACCGGCGCGGGACCGCTCGAGATCGATGGCGAGACGTTTGCCGTTGTGGGGCGGCTTCGCCCGCAGATACCAGCCTTTGTGAAGTCGTATGTGCTGCCGTCACACGATGATTTTCGGGCGCTGTTTGGAGATTCGTCCGGCGGCGCCCCCGGCAGCATCGTTGTGGAGCCGGGCGGGCGGATACGGGAGCTTATTCCGGAACTGTTTGAATCCGGCGACGCGGATCCGCCGCGCGTGCACGCGGGTCCGGTTCCCACGCGGCCGTTGTTTGCCTGGGGCACGTGGGGGGCGCTGCTGATAGCGGCATTGGGAGCGACGCTGGGCTTTCTGGCGCTCTTTCGCCGCCTTGCGCAGACCCGCATTCCGCTAATCGGCGATGCGATGCGCGAAATCGTCCTGCGCGGACGGCTGATTCGCACGCTATACGGGCTCTATTTCGGCGGTTTTTTCGGGGCGATGGCGCTTGGGATGCAGGATCCGGAACTGAACCATTTGTTTACCGAATACGTCTCGCGCACCTTCACGGAGGGCAGCCTCCAGTATGTGGGCGAAGCGTATACCTCGGGTAACATTGCCGCCGCGGCCCACGCGACGTATTACAACAATTTTGTTGTTCAGACCGTGTTTCTGACGACGGGCCTGTCGTTGATGCCGCCGTTTTTTCTGGGAATGCTGAAAATCATGGCGAGCTTTCTGGTGGTGGGCTTTGCCATGGCCCCGCTGTGGTCGGCGACGGCGTCGGGCATGACGTATCACGTGATAACGCTGGCCCTGGAGCTTCCGCCCTATATTCTTGTGGCGTTCGGCGTCGCGGTATGGTCGCATGCGGCATGGGGGTTTCTCTGGTCTCCGGTGCGCCGGTGGTACCTTGGCGACCGCGCGCGGGACCAGGCTATCGTTATGGAGGCGGGTGCGCAGTTGCCGCGCGCGTTGCTTGTCCTCCTGGGCTGTACGCTGCTTAGCGCCGTCTTGTTGTATGTCGCGGCCTGGTACGAGGCGACCACCCTGATTCTCTTCCGCGGGGGATGAGTTGTATCGTTCCGGCCATACCTTGTAGAGTGTAGGTAAGCGGGCGGCTCCAATTGAGGCGGCGCCTTCAATACATTGCGGAACGGCATTGGCCTTTTCCGCGGGAGCGGGCGGTTGCGGGGCGATTGCCGCCACCCCGGGGGGGTGAACCGCCCTCGGGAACCCCAAGCGCAGCACGCACCGGGCGCGTCCGGCGAGAAAGGCGCGCCTGTGTTGAATCGTTCAAACCCAAAGGAGAAGAAGCATGAAGTTTAGTGCACGTTACGCAGGCGCCGCGGCCGTCGCCGTTCTTGCCGCATTCGCGATGACGGCGAGCAGCCACGAAGGTCACGACCACGACCACGACCACGATCACGACCACGGGCCGGCGATTTCCAGAGCGATCTGCGTGCTTTCGCCGACCGAGGGCAACTCGACGGCGGGCGTCATCACGTTTACGAAGACGGACAAGGGCGTGCTGATTGAGGGGACGATCAGCGGCTTGACGCCCAACGGCAAGCATGGCTTCCATATTCACCAGTATGGCGACCTCAGCAGCGCGGACGGGACGAAGGCGGGCGGCCACTTCAACCCGCACGGCGCGGATCATGCGGGGCCCGATGACGAGCACCGGCATGTGGGCGACCTCGGGAATGTTGAGGCGGACGCCCAGGGCAACGCGACGTACAAGCGCGTTGATTCGCACATTACCTTTGAGGGCGCCACCAGCATCATCGGGCGCGGCATGATCCTGCACGCGGGCACGGACGACCTGAAGACGCAGCCCACGGGCGACGCGGGTGGACGTATCGCGCAGGGCGTTATCGGCATCGCGGCGGACGAATAAGCTCGGTTCGCCGGCGAATGGAATGAATCGGCGGGCCTGTCTCCATGGAGGCGGGCCCGCTGTTTATTTGCCAGGGCCGGGCGGTGTACCGAGCCGCTGGTGCGGGGTGGTTCTGGAGAGGTTGGGGTTGCGTTGCTCCAGGCACACGAAGGCGCTGGGACGCCATCGCGTGGCACGGGTGGCTTGGCTTGAGTTGAACGGGGGGACGGTGTTGTGGGGTCCTGGCCGGGTGGTATGACAAGCGGGGACGCTTATCCCACTTTGGCGTTCGCTGGTGGATCGGGGTGGATTGAGGAGGGTGGGGTGTTGTGGGCGTTGCTGCGCTCGTTATGGGAGCTTTGGGTCCGGGGGGAGGTCCGCCGTGCTGCCGGTTCGGTAGCCGGCGAGGTCCACGGTGACGTGGCGGTAGCCCGCTTCGCGGATCCCGGCGAGGACGGCGTCGCGGGTGGTGGGGTCGAGCAGGCGTGGAAAATCGACGGGGTCGATTTCCACGCGGCAGAGGTCGCCGTGGTGCCGCGCGCGGTACTGGTGGAAGCCCAGACTCTTGAGGATCTCTTCGGCGGCTTCCACTTTCCGCATTTCCTCGGGGACGACGCGCGTACCGGTGGGGAAGCGTGAGGAGAGGCACGCGAAGGAGGCCTTGTTCCAGGTGGGGAGGCCGCGCGCGCGGCTGAGGCGGCGGATCTCTTCCTTGTGCAGGCCGGCCTGGGCGAGGGGGGCGACCACCTGATGCTCCCGGGCCGCCTTGGCGCCGAGCCGCGTTGGGTCGAGCTGGTCCTCGGTGATTTCACCGTAGGCGAGGACCGTGATGCCGTGATCCCGTGCGAAGGCGTCCATCTGGGTGAAGAGTTCGGTTTTGCAGTAGTAACAGCGGGTTCCGTCGTTCTTGAGGAAATCCTCGTTCTCGAATTCCGAGGTCCGCACGACGGTCAGGTTCCAGCCGCGCGCCTCGGCGAGTTCTGTGGCGTCCCTGACTTCGGAGCGGGGGATACTGGGAGAATCGGCCAGGATCATGCGCGCGCGATCGCCGAGCACCTCGTGCGCGACGGCGGAGAGATAGGCGGAGTCCACGCCGCCGGAGTAGGCAATGGCGAGGGCGCCGTACCCTTCCAGCGCCGCCTTGAGGCGCGCTTCTTTTTCCTGTACCGCGTTGGGGATGGTCTGCGTTGCCATATTGCCTCGGAATGTTGCTGCCAGCCTGCGATTCAGGCCTTCATTTTAACATGTATGGCCGGCCTTCCGCCTCCCGGCGGCAATGCGGAATTCGGCGTCCCAGAAAAAGAAAGGCGGCGCGGCCCATGGGGGCCGCGCCGCCTGGCGTCTATTCTGGATATTACAGCGAGCTGAAGGCGCGCTGGAAGGGGGTTTCGTCTTCCAGCGATATTTCGCGCTCGGCGAGGGCCTGGATCTTTTCCTGGAAGCCCTCCACGCGGCTGCTCATGATCCGCGCTTCCACTTCCTTGCGGGCGGCCGGGGGCAGGTTTTCGTCGAAGCCCCAGGAGGGGTGGTCGCCCGTGCCGAGGTTGCGGAACGATCCGATATTCTTGCCATCGAAGGTGCGGTAGAGCACTTCGTTGTTGCCGCGCATCACGCATTCGGCCCACTTGTTAACGCGGCTGCCGTACTGGTCAATCACGGGAATCTTGCTGTAGAAGTATTCCTGGGACTGGGCGATGGCGAGTTCGGCGAGATAGAGCTCGTTGAAGGCGTTCTGGAGCGCGGGGGTGACCCACTTGGCTCCGCCCACCTGGTCGCGGAGATCTTCCACTTTCCGGATGCGCTCCTGGCGATCGTACTTCGCCGGGGTGAGCGGAATGCCTTCCTTAACCTTGATATAGAGGCGGTCGATCGCGTGCTCCAAGGCGTCCTTGGTGGCGGCGCGGCGCTCATCGGCTTCGGCGAGCTGGCCGACCTGGCCCGTGAGGCGGTCGACTTCGATCACGAGGCCGCGGTGCTGGGCCTGGGTGATGGCGAGGGTGTTCTGGAGGGCGTCAAGCTCTTCGCTGCGGGTGATGAACTCGTCGGTTGCGGTATCGAGCTCGGATTCGGTGCTTTCGAGCCTGGCGGTGACATCGTTCAGCGCGGCCTGTTTGTCATCGAACTGTTTTTCGGCATCGATGATCTGGGTGCGGAGTTCTTCGAGGCGCTCGGGGGAGAGCTCCAGGCCACCTTCGCGGCCCTCGACCAACGGCATCAACTCGTTCACGCGGGCCCGAAGGGTTCCGTTTTCGCTGGTGAGGCGCTGGACGTCGGCGGTGCGGGATTCAAGCTCCGCCTTCATCGGGTTGGGGAGCGGCAGGAAGGAAGATGCATAGGGGCCGGCCGCGATGCCGATGACCAGCGCGATTACCGCCGCAATGACCAGGGCGAGGGGGCTGCCGCCGCCACGCCCGCCGCCGCCGACCGATTCGCTCGCGACCTGGCGGCCCATCGGGGCGCGCATGTCGGTGTCGGGCGAGAAGTCGGGCGCGGGGGTGCCGCCGCCCATGCCGAAGTCGCCGCCGCTGCCGCCGCCGAAGGCGCCGGCGTCAAAGCCGCGCTGCTGGCCGAACATGGGGGTTTCCATGGCCTGCGTGGGGGCGCCGGTGTCGCGGCCGAAGCCGGAACCGCTGCCGCCGCCGAAGGCGCTGTCGAACATGGGGGTGTCCATGTTTGAATCGGGGCCGGGACCGATTTCGGGGGTTTCGGGCGAAAAGTCGCTGTCGGCGGCGAGGTCCTGGAAGCCGGAGCCGACCGGGCTGACGCCTTCACTCGGCGTGGTGCCGGCGGGGGTGTCGATGCCCGGGGTGCCGCTTGAGAAGGTGTTGTTCACCTGGCTGTCGAAGCCCGCGGGCGGGCGGCGTACATTGCCGCCGGTCGGCTGGGGGGTTTCGACCTGGATATCGCTGATGGGCGGGAGGCCGGCGGAATCTGACGGGCTGCCGCCGGAATCGAAGTTTCCGAGCGGAGGCAAGCCACCATCCGAGTCCATACCACCGGAATCGAAATCACTCAGGGGGGGCAGATTTCCCAAGCCGGAGTCGCCGGGCGTGTCCAAACGATCTTCCGCATTGTCGTCCGGTTCTTTGTGTTCGTCAGCCATGGAAGCTTTTCTCCGTAACGTGTTTTAGCATAAGTGTATTACGCTGATGCGTCGTTATAAGGCCCATGATAGCACGGGCTCCCCAATGTGTCAAGAAATCTCCACACGAAAAAACCGAATTTCTGAAACCGCCCGATCCCACTAACTCCCGTTCCCGTGGCGGCTTATATCAGAACCCGGCGCCGTCTCCCGAGGCGGCTGGCGAGGTTCTAAAACTACGATTTCGCTGGAACTAGCCTACGGCATTCGGACCCCAATCGTCAACAACAAATTTGCGTAGATCCGTTGTTCTCCGGTGACGATGGTCAGGCAGGCGTCATCATCGCCGGCGGCGGTGTAAAATTCGTGCCGATCGAGGGGGGTGAGTTCCAGATCGGGGAGCCTTTCGTGAAATTCTTGAAATATGGGCGGGGTGGAGCCGTCGGCCGGCGCCATCACGTGGGCGGCTTCCACCGGAATGGCCGTCAAGAGGGCCTCCAGGACGTCGGTCACGGTGGGCAGGCCGGGCCGCAAATTGAGATAGACGAGGTCCGCGTTGATTCCGCACTTGGTGCTTGCGGGATAGTTGCCGTCCGCGATCAGGATTTTGGAGCCGTGGCCCGCCGCGCCGATGGCTTCGAGGATTTCCGGGTGAATGAGGGTATGTTTCAGCATGGTTCTTCTTTCTGAGCGCCGCAATCAGCGCAGGCGAATATCGGGCAGGGGGGCTCCACGCATGATGGCGCGGTATCGCGGCGCGAGGGCGGGGTCCCAGGCGAGGGCCTGTTGCATGGCCTGGTTTGCGCCGGCGAAATCGCCGAGGCCCAGTAGGCACTGCCCCGCGCCGAAGGCGGCCCGGGCGGCATCCGCGCGGAACTGCTCCTGCTGGCCCAGGGGCAGCAGGCTTCCGTAAATGGCATAGGCTTCGTTGTAGGCCTGCTGGCGCAGAAGAATGCCGCCGAGCGAGAGGCGCACGGGGATTTCATCGGGCATCAGGCCGGCCGATCCGGAACCGCGCTGGGCGTCGTAGGCGTCCAGCACGGCCTCGTAGTGCCGGCGCGCGCCGGGGAGGTTGATGTCGAGATACTCGTAGGTCACGGCCAGGTTGGAGTGAACCCGGAGGGTATTGGGGTTTTCCGCGAGGGTGGCGCGGAAGATGGATTCGTTGGTTTGCCAGTCCCGGTTGCGCGCGACGGTCTGGAAGAGAAAAACCAGAGCGAGTATGGCGGCGGCGGGGGCCAGCGGGCGTATGGGGAGGTTTTTCGAGGCGTGCAGCACGAGTTCCAGCAGGGCCCACCAGAAGCCGGCCATGGGCACGTACATCCAGTGTTCGGCCATGGGGGCATTGAGGGGGAAAATACCCGAAATCGGGAACCAGGCGGCGAGGAACCAGGCGAATCCAAGCGCAATGCGGTAGTGGCCGGCGCGAATGCTCCAGACGATGGCGGCGGCGCACGCGAGGAGCAGGAGCAGCCCGATAACGGCGGTCCAGGCAGGCACGCCGGCGAGGGTCTGTTCCATGTGGAGGCCAGTCGGGAGAAAGAGGGTCTTAATATAGAAGGCGAATGCCTGGCAGGTTTCAACGAGGCGCTGGCCGATTTCGAGGAGGTGCTGGCCGATTTCGAGGATGCGCTGGCCGAGGCCAATTGCGGCGGAATCGCCACCCTTTTCGAGGAGACGCTGTCCGAGGCCGCTTCCCGCGGATTCGCCGCCTTCGCTGAATTTCAGCACGGTCATGCGGAGTGCGCCGTAGCCCGCGAGGATTGCGGCGGCAAGGGCGAGGGGCGTGCTGCGGGCTTTCCATTCGGCGCGGCCGGGCAGGGCGCCATCCGCCGTGGGCCGGAGTGCGATCAGGAGCAGGAGCAGCAGCGGGTAGATGGTGGAGGATTCTTTGCTGCAGAGGCCGAGGACAAAAAAGAGCCCGCTCAACCCGAGCATGATTGCCCGCCGCTTGCCTTTCGCCTCGGCGGTGGCGCACAGCAGTGCGGCGAGGATGAAGACGGCGGACATCATGTCGGCCCGACCGCTGATATAGGCGACGGCCTCCGTGTGCATCGGGTGGAGGACGAAGAGGATTGGCGCAATGGCCTGGATGGCGCGTGGCGCTTCGAGGCGGACGAGCAGGGCGAACAGCAGGATTGCCGCCGCGATATGCCACAGGATGTTGGTGAGGTGGAAGACAAAGGGCTTTACATCGGGGTAGCCCTTGGCCTCGCTGCTGTCGAGCACTTCGTCATGGGACAGTGCGAAATCCAGCATGAAGCTCACCGAAACGAGGGGGCGATAGAAATTGCCCTGGCCCCGCCCGAACGCGTGTTGGTCTTCACGGAAGAGCTGGAAGAGTTTGCCCGGATCCTGGACATGCTCGTGCAGGAGGACGGAGGAGACATCGTCCCAGACCCAGTCGCCGGCGAAGGTATTGGCGTAGGCGAGGAAGCCCGACAGGATGATAGCCCCGGCCACAATTGCGAAGAAATGCTTGTTTGACATGTACACCTCAGGCCATGCGGAAACCCGTGCGCCCCGCCGCGGACAGCCTAGCGCATCGCGGCGGGCCGGGGCAATAAAAAAGCTGGCGCGCGCGATAGCGCACGCCAGCGGGTAGCTTCACGGTACGGGGCGGTCAGTTGTTTCGCGGCCCCGGCACCTCCCAGGTTTCGCCGGGGAGGCGGAGGTATTCGAATTCCACGGCGGACTGAGCCCCAATCACGCGGACGAGGCGGAGTATGTCCTTCCCTTCCTCGTCCGGATAGAACTCTTCACCTTCGCGTACGCGCAGGTCGTCCTTCTTTCGGGTCTTGGGGTCGATGACCGAGAGGAACACGACGAGGTCCCCGGCGTCAATGGTCGCGAAGCCGGTCACCTGGATCCAGGGGCGCGCGAGCATGAGGTCGGCCCTACGCCGTTGGGTGGTATAACGCTGGCTGGTCGGATTGAGCTGTTTATGCACGTCGAGCAATGCGTCCAGCGCGTACCATTGTTCGTTGTCGGAGGCCTGTCCGATGGCGGTGGAAATATCGCGCTCGATGTTTCCGACGGCTTCCGGCTCATTAATCTCGGTGCTGTACTGGGACTGCTTGGTGCGGAAGGCGCTGATAACCGGCTCTTTCATGCCATCCATGAACCCGCCGTTCACGCCGGCGAAGAGCGGCTGCAACGCGGCCTTGTAGTCCGAATAGATTTCCTGGGTTGTCTTTGGCGGCGGCGCCTCGGGTTCGGGCGGGGCTGCGGGTTCCGATTTGCAGCCCGCGATCATGGGTATCGCGGCGAGGATGGTGAGTGGCAGGATAAACAAATGTCGCATCGCGGCAACTCCTTGGTTAAGGCGGTATTCACGAAGGAAGGGTAACACAGGAAGCGCGGGTCTTACAAACATGATTCCGTAAAACGGGTAAACTACGTGAATCCGCATGGGCTGGCGACGTGATGGGGCCGCGATCGGCGTATTCGCCCCGCCCCCGGGTTTTATGTATAATGAGGTTCAACGCCATTGCGGACGCGGGGCAGGGAAACGACAGGAAGCCGTAAATGAGTAGAATCCTTCTGGTTGACGACGACGTCGATTTGTCGGAACTCATCAAGACCAAACTGAACGCGGAGGGCCACGAGACCCACGTGATAAACACGGGGGAGGGCGCTTTTGAGTTTGCGAAGCGCGTGAAGCCGGATATCTCGATACTGGATATCATGCTTCCCGGGGTGACGGGGTATCAAATCTGCCGGCGTATGCGGAAGGATCCGGAGCTGTACAAGCACGCAATTCTGGTGCTTACGGCGCTTGGCGAGGAACCGGAGATCCTGCACGGGCTGGAGCAGGGCGCGGATGACTACCTGGTGAAGCCATTCAAGCTTGAGCGGCTGATGGACAAGATCGCGTCGCTCACGGCGCTGACCGCGTCGCTCGGGAATCGCAACCGGGTTACGAATTTGCCGGGCACGGACGCGGCGAAGCGCGAGATCAATCACCTGCTGGCGCGGGACACAGCGATCGCGGTGGTCTATATCGACATGATTGGCTACAAGGCGTATTGCGCGACGCGCGGCGCGGACGGGCAGCAGAAGGCGCTGGAGTTCATGGCGCGGCTGCTGGTGAGCATGGCGCGGGACATGGGCTTCTACGAGAGTTTCATCGCGCACATGGGCGGGGAACATTTTGTGGTGTCGCTGAAGCTGGAGGACCACGAGCGCTTCACGCAGAGCCTGTGTAGCCAGTTTGACCGGCAGGTGGAGGAGCTTTACACGCCCGAAGAGGTCCAGAAGGGCTACGTCAAGGCGACGGATCGCCAGGGGAATGAGGTGCGCTGCAAGTTGATGGCGCTTTCGGTTGGCGTGGCGCACACGCAATACCGTTCCTTCAAGAGCGCGAAGAAGATGTTTGAGGTGCTGGCGCAGGTGCGTCAGATGGCGCACCCGAAAGATGGCAAGAGCGCGGCCTTCGTGGATCGCCGCCGCAGCGATCGGTGAATCCATGCGCTATTTTCTGGCCGCCGGCGCCGCGTGTTTTGTGGCGCTGGCGGCCTTTTTCACTATCCTCAACATGCGGGAGCTGCCGCCAGGCGAGCTTGCCCGGCGGTGTGCGGCGTGTGCGCCGGCCTGGGACGGCTACCAGGAGGAAATCAAGGCCATAGGCGCGCGCCCCGTGGCGCGTTGGCGCGGCGAGCCGGTTTGGATGGCCGCGGGCCCCGGTGGCGTGCGGCTTGCGATGTCGCTCTCGCCGCCCTGGGACGCCTATGAGGCGGCATTGCCGTTGTTGCTTCGCGAGCCCGGGGGGCAGGTGTTCCGGAATAGCGGCGTAGAAGCGGAGGGGCCGCTTCGCGTGTATGTATTTCCGCCGGTCGCGGAGCCGGGAGCGCCCGATCCCGTCTGGCTGGAGATTCAGTACCCGCACGTCAAGCGCCGCCTTCACCTCGATGGCAATGGCCGCTGGCGGGCGGCCCCGGGCTCGTAGCGCCGCCGGGACACGGCCATTCCGTTTGTGGTACGATGCCGTGCGGTTCGGCGGCGCCTGTTCCGGCGCGGTTCTTGAGGAGCACATGCACAAGGCGGAACGGCTCTTTCAGCTGGTGATGCTACTTCGCCGCTCGCGCACGATAACGGCGCGGGACCTCGCGATCGCGCTCGAGGTCTCTGATCGCACCATTTACCGCGATATTCAATCGTTGATTCTGTCGGGCGTACCGGTGGAGGGCGAGGCGGGCGTGGGGTATATCTTGCGCCGCGACTTTGACCTGCCGCCGCTGATGTTCAGCCGCGAGGAAGCCCAGGCGCTCTCGCTGGGTGCGCAGATGGTGCAGGCGTGGGGCGATCCCGCGCTGGAACAGGCGGCCCGCGCGGTGCTCGACAAGGTGCGGGCGGTGGCCCCGCCGGCGCTGCTTTCGGAGTTCGAAAGCCGAACCCTGCGCGTTCCGGATTTTCACATTGATCCCTTCGTTCGCGAGAAGCTGGGGATTGTCCGTGAGGGCATCGTGCGCTGCGAAAGAATCCAATTCGAATACGAGCGCGCGGATGGCGCGGCGTCGTCGCGGACGGCGCGTCCCCTGGGCCTGTTTTTCTGGGGAAGCGTGTGGTCGTTCGCGGCGTGGTGCGAACTCCGGCGCGCATTCAGAAATTTCCGTGTGGATCGCGCGAGCGCGATTTCGCTGACCGGCGAGCGTTTTGTAACCGAGCCAGGGAAGACCCTGGAGGCGTATATAGCATCCGTTGAAAAGGAGGTATGGTAAGCAATGAAAGTGAGATTCAGACAGATCCTGATCGCCGCGGCCGCGCTTTGCGCCGGCGCGGCTTCCGCGGCGGACGCCGGTCCGAAAAACGTGATTCTGATGGTGGGCGACGGCATGGGATTTCATCAGGTGCAGGCGGCGAGCCTGTATGTGTATGGCGAGCCGAAGGGGCAGCCCTACTGGGAATTTCAGACGCTCGCGATGACGACGTATTCTTCGGATGGCGAAGGATACGATCCCGCCCTGGCGGCGGCGGATTTCAAGTACGTGCTGAAGGGCGCAACGGACTCCGCGGCAGCCGCGACGACGCTTTCCTGCGGGGTAAAGACGTACAACAAGGCCATTGGCGTGGACAAGGACGGCAATCCGGTGCGCCACCTGTACCAAGACGCGAAGGCGATGGGCAAGTCGGCGGGGGTGCTCAGTTCGGTGTATATCAGCCACGCGACGCCGGCGGGGTTCTGTGCGCACCACAGCACGCGCAATGATATTGATATCCTGGCGGAGAAGATGTTGCGGAACAGTGCGGTGGACGTAATCATGGCGACCGGGCACCCGTGGTTCGACGACAACGGCAAGCAGGTTGGCGGCCTGGGCGAGGACCCCTTCAAGACGGAGGGCGACTACAAGCGCATCGGCGGCGAGGCCGTCTGGCGCGAGGCCGTGGCGGGGACGCTCGGCGGCGACGCGGATGGCGACGGGCAGCCGGATCCGTGGACGCTGGTGGACTCGCTGGCCGGATTCGAGGCGTTAAAAGGGCCGGATGCGCCGAAGCGCGTGCTGGGCATTGCGCCGGTGGGCGCCACGCTTCAGGGCAACCGCGACGGGGACAAGAAAGCGGACCCGGATGTTGTGCCGCCGATCGCCAGCGTGCCGAGCCTCGCGCTGATGGTGGAAGGGGCGCTCAATGTGCTTTCGCGGGATCCGGACGGCTTCTTCATGATGGTGGAAGGCGGCGCAATCGACTGGGCCGGCCACGCGAATGTGATCGGGCGGCTAATCGAGGAGCAGCGGGATTTCGACCAGGCAATAGAGCGCGTTGTGGCGTGGGTCGAGGCGAACAGCAGTTGGGATGAGACGCTGTTGATCATCACCGCGGATCACGAAACTGGCTATCTTTGCGGCCCGAACGCCGGCGAGAAGTGGGAAGCGCTGGAGAACAAGGGCAAGGGCCAGGTTCCGGGCCACTCGTGGCACACGGGCGGCCACACGAACCAGCCGGTGCCGTGCTTTGCGAAGGGCGCGGGCTCCGAGAAGCTGTTGGAGCACGTGAAGGGTGAGGATCCGTTCTACGGCCCGTTTATCGACAATACGGATGTGCCGAAGGTGATTCGTTCCGTTTGGCGCTGAGCGGGGAGAAGTCTGGGATCTGTCGGGCGGGCCGCGGCGAATGCGGCCCGCCCGTTCGTATTTCCGGCGGGGCGGACGCCCGAGAGGAAAGGGGATGGCGCGGTTTTATGCCTGCGTGGGGCGAGTAAACCACGAATGCACCTGGGGCAGCGGCTGGCCGCGAACAGGATTTGTGACCACGGATGACACAGCGCAGCCTCTGGCCGCAACCAAAGAAATGATCACCACGAAGGGCGCGAAGGTCACGAAGAGGAAGAGAGACGAAGCTTTGACCGCAGAGAACGCAGAGATCGCATGGGGTGATTTCTGGTACGCAGATGGATTGGGTGGATGATCGAGAGAGTACATTCTTAACCACGAATGAACACCAATGCACACGAATGCATCGGGAGCAGCCGCGGGCGGCGGTCAAGAATTATGCCCACAGATTGCACTGATGACACGGATAGAAAATGATTTCGGTCGTTGGGGTGTGCAGGCGGCTGCGTGCTGTTTCCAAGGTGGCCTGTTCGGATTGTTCAGCATCGGAATTGTAGCGGGGTTGATATGGTGGCGGGCTGCTTCTTCTTCTTGTTTGGTCTGCGTGTCGCTTCAATCCGTGTCATCGGTGTAATCCGTGGTAAAAAGACTGCCGGTCGCGCAATTCACGGAACGGCCCCGAAATTCTCCCTGGAATTTTCGCTCCGTAACTAATTTCTACGCCATACGGGGATGGGTTTCTTGATTGCAAGCAACACTTTAGCCGTCTGAAGTAGTCGCCCTCGTCGCACCCAACGGTGGCGGCTCTCGGTGATCGAGCACCGTCATCCCCACGAAAGTGGGGATCCAGAGACCATGCAACGTTAACCTCGCAAACCCTCTGGATTCCCGCCTTCGCGGGAATGACGAATACATCCTTTGTAAGTAAGGA